>JAYVRP010000984.1:0-11660 GCA_043776215.1 Rhodoferax sp.
AAATATGCGGGTGCCCACGGGCACTTCCATTTTCTGGCCACTGCGCTCAAGGGTCACAGCGCCTTTGCTGATCTTCACGACTCCGGCCTCATCGGCTGCGATGGCGGGGTAAACCGCCACGGCGAGCAGGATGGCGCAACACATTTGCTTCCAAGGCTTCATTTGATCTGCCTCCGATTGGCTGTTCTAATTCGTGGGGATGATGTCGCACTCACTATACAGCTTCCCGGCGCGAATGGAATCTCTCATGCCCATGCTGTCGTATCTCAGGAATATTGCAGGCCAGGCCCCGGAGCCGGTCATGTTGCGGGCAGAAACTGCCGTGGAGGAGTTGCTGACCAACAGTGTGGTCCATGGCGGTGGCCTCCGGGAACCGGGTTCCGTGGTGTGGATCGGTGTCACGGCCCAAGACAGGTGGCTGAACCTGCGTTACGAGGATGCGTTTGCGCCGTTTGACCCGGCAGACAAGATTGGCGAGGCCTTGCGACGCACGACAAACCCGCTGGACCAACGGCCCCTGGGGGGCTTGGGTCTGTTGATGGTGTACCGCTTGGCCGATGCGTTTCGTTACTGCCGGGAAGGCGAACACAACTGCATCGATCTGACTTTCCAGATTCGCGCCGACCCTGCGCAGTGAACCGTCAAATCCGGTTGCGTGCGCAGCCGCTCAGTCCACCCTGGCGCCCGAGGCCTTGACGGTCTTTTCGTACCTGGCCAGTTCGGCCGACATGAAGCGGCCGAATTGCTCGGGTGTCGTGGGGACCGGCTCGGCCATGAGTGTTCCAAATCTTGCCCGTGCCTCCGGGCTGTTGAGTGCCGCGACAAATGCCTGGTTGAGCCGTGCGACGAAGTCTTTGGGTGTACCGGCCGGGGCGACCAGCCCCCACCAGGTGTCCACGGCGAAATCTTTGAACGTGTCGCTGACCGGTTCGATATCGGGCATGGCCGGGCTGCGTTGCGCCGTCGTGACCGCCAATGCCTTGAGTTTTCCGGAGCGTATGTTGGCCGCTGCGGTGGCAAGGTTGTCGAAATTGAAGTCGACCTGGCCCGCAAGCAGCGCCAATTGTGCAGGGTTGCCGCCGTTGTAAGGGATGTGCACCGCAAATATTCCAGCCTGGGCCTTGAACATTTCACCAGCCAGGTGGCCCCCGCTGCCGTTGCCGCCGGAGCCGTAGTTCAGGCGCCCCGGGTTGGCCCGGGCATACCGGATGAGGTCGGCCAGGCTGTGGATGCCCAACTTCGCCGCAGTGTCTGCATTGATCACCAGCACATTGGGCACACGCACCATTTGTGTGATCGGCGCGAAGTCGGTTGCCACGTTGAACGGCATTTTGGTGTAGAGCCACGGATTGATGGCGTGCGTGGCAAGCGCGGCAATACCGATGGTCAACCCATCCGGCGCGGCTTTGGCGATCGCATCGACCCCGATATTGCCGCCGCCCCCAGGGCGGTTGTCGATGATGACCGTCCCCAGAGATTCTTTCACACGTTCGGCAAGCACCCGTGCGGTGACGTCGATCGGGCCTCCCGCGGCATAGGGCACGATGAGGCGGATAGGCCGGGATTGCGCCGTGGCGACCGTGCAGACCGCCACCAGGCAGACGGCCACGCCGGCCAGGCGCCTGGTCAGCGCCAGGGGGAACAGGAGCGAAACCATTTTCATGGTGGTGGCAATGCCTGGTACGTGGAGCCGCATCAATCGAGCCGCGCACCGGTGCGCTGGATGACGGGCGCCCACTTGGCGGATTCGTCGGCGATCAGCCGCGCGAATTGCTCGGGGGTGCCGCCGGCAGCGTCCAGCCCGGCGGCCTTGAGACGATCCTTGACCTGGGGGTCGTTCATGGCGGCATTGATCGCGCTGTTGATCCGGTCCACGATCGGCCGTGGTGTGCCTGCGGCCACCAGTACACCATTCCATGCAATGGCTTCAAACCCCTGCAGTTCCTTGATGCCACTCTCCGACACGGTCGGTACTCCGGGTGTCAGGGCATAACGCGTCTTGCCGGTAACCGCAATGGCCTTCATGCGCCCGGCAGCGATCTGCGGCGCAATGACGGTAGGCACGGTTGCCAGGATCTGGGTATCGCCGCTGGATGTGGACAGCACGGCCGGTGGCCCGCCATTAAACGGGATATGCACGGCGAAAGTCCCGGTCAGCGCCTTCACATATTCCATCGTCAAGTGGGAAGAGCTGCCATTGCCCACCGATGCAAAGTTGTATTTGCCAGGGTTGGCCTTCAGAATGTCGATCAGATCTTTCAAGGTGTTGGCCGGGAAACCCGCATGAACCGCAATCAGGTTGGGCTGCGAGGTTGTGAGCACCACCGGTTGCAGATCACGTGCCGGGTTGTAGGGCAACTTGGCATACAGAAACGGCGCATAGGCCAGCGGGCCGTTGAACGACATGACCCAGGTGTGCCCGTCAGGCGCACTTTTGGCCACCTCGTTGGTCCCTTGCGTGCCGGCTGCTGCGGGGCGATTGTCGATCACGATGGGCTGACCGAGCATGTCCTTGAGCTTGTCCTGCATGGCGCGCGCAATCACGTCCAGGGACGACCCGGCCGGCGCCACCACGACCCAGCGAATCGGCCTGGACGGAAAGTCCTGGGCCCAGGTGCTGCCGCTCACGCCGAGACCTGTCAACAATGCCATCGCGATCACGCACATCCGGCGGCGCAAGGGGCCTGTCATGGTTTGGCCTTGTCGGCTTCGGTGATGAACGAGTCGGAAAAGAACTCTTCCTCGGCCAGGCCCGCCAACTCGCAATAGTCCTTGCGCGCGGAGTCCACCACAATCGGTGCGCCGCAGGCGTAGACCTGGTAGCCTGAGAGGTCAGGTAGGTCCTCGATGACCGCACGGTGCACGAATCCGGTTCGACCCGTCCACGCGTCCTCGGGCAACGCATCCGACACGACAGGCACGTACGTGAGGTTCGGCATTTCCGGCAAACGCGCCCGGACCCACTCGTCCAGGTACAGGTCTTCCGGCCGGCGCCCACCCCAGTACAAAGTGGTGGGTCGCGTGATGCGCTGAAACTGCATATGCTCGATCAACGCCTTGATTGGCGCAAACCCGGTACCAGACGCCAGCAGGACCATCGGTTTGTCGGAGTCCTCGCGCAGGTAAAAGCTGCCGAAAGGGCCTTCGATGCGCTGGATTTCCTTTTCCTTCATGACGTTGAAGACATGGTCGGTGAATTTGCCCCCCGGCATGTGCCGGATGTGCAGTTCCAGGCCGGGGCCGTGATGGGGTGCATTGGCCATCGAATAACTGCGCCTGGAACCATCACGTAACAGGAACTCCACGTACTGGCCCGCGCGGTAATTGAAGGGGTCGTTGGCAGGGAGTTGCAGGCGCACCAGCATCACGTCGTGCGACTTGCGCTCCATTGCGCTGACACGCGAGGGCATTTTGCGGATGGGCAGGGCTCCGGCCTCGGTGACTTGCCGCGATTCGAGCACCACGTCCGATTGCGGCACCCCGCAGCAGGTCAGCACGAAGCCGTTGGTTTCCTCCTCGGCGCTCAGGGCCTTGCTCTGGTGTACGCCATGGACGACGGTGCCTTCGAGCTTGCGGCATTTGCAAGACCCACATGCGCCATCCTTGCAACCGTAAGGCAGGCCGATGCCCTGGCGGATGCCCGCGGCCAGCATCGCCTCTCCGGGTTCGACAGAAAAGGTTCTACCGCTGGGCTGGACGGAAATCTGGAAAGTCATCTTTTCGTTATCCTCGGGGAAGTCTATTTTTGCAACTCCCTCGATTTTGCCCTCAAACCAAACCTCTCTTGGCGCCTTGCCCGCGCGATTTCGGCGTGAGCGTGTGCTGCTGGTCGGGTGTGGCGACATCGGGCTGCGGGTGGCCCACAGTTTGCCATCGCGCGTCGGCTTGCTGGCCCTGACCTCCAGCGCCCAGCGGCGGGAGGAGTTGCGCAACATGGGCATCCGGCCGCTGGTGGGCAACCTCGACGATGCGGCTTCGCTGCGCCGCCTCGCCGGTCTGGCCACCCGGGTCGTGCACCTTGCACCGCCGCAGCCTCACGGCTGGACCGACCGGCGGACACGGGCGCTAGTGTCGGCCTTGCGCCGTCGCACGCGACCCACGACGCTGGTATATGGGTCGACCAGTGGTGTGTATGGTGACTGCAAGGGCGCACTGATCAATGAAACCTGTATGCCCCGGGCTGACACGCCACGGGCGCGGCGGCGTTCTGATGCGGAGCGTGTAGTGCGATTTGCCGGGCGGGCCACCGGCATTCGAACCAGCTCACTGCGAATTCCTGGCATTTATGCCATGGATCGCAGCGGCGGCACACCGCGCGAGCGCTTGCTCAAAGGCACACCGGTCCTGTGCGCCGAGGACGACGTATTCACCAACCACATACAGGCCGATGACCTGGCGCGGGCCTGTGTAGCCGCATTGTGGCGTGGCAAACCCGGGCGCATCTACAACATCAACGACGATTCACAAATGAAGATGGGCGACTATTTCGACCTCGCGGCCGACCTGTACGGCTTGCCGCGACCGCCCCGTGTGCCGCGCAGCACGGCGCAGAACGAATTGCCCCTGATGCTGCTCAGTTTCATGTCGGAGTCCAGGCGCATGGACAACACCCGCATGAAACGCGAACTACGGCTGCAGCTACGGTATCCGCTGGTGGCGATGGGGCTGCTTGGAGCAGAGAGCGGGCGCCGGGTGCGTGGCTAGATTCCGGAGGCTTTGCGCATGGTGCTCATGCGGTCTACCGGCTTGAGCACAATGGTCTTGATGTCGGCGCCCTGCAGCACCGTGAGCGATATTTCTGCATCGGGGCGCGCGCGGTCCCAGAGCTTCTTGTAGAACTCTTCGAGTGTGGTGACTTTGGCACCATCGACCGCGAGCACGAGGTCTCCGGCCTCCAGTCCGGCCTGCTGCGCCGGGGACTCCTTGTTGACGCGTACGATCTGCACCCTGCCACCTTGCTCGGTGGACGATATACCGACCCAGGGCCGGCGGCTGACCTTGGTGCCTCCGGTTTGTTGCAGTTCGCTCAGGATGGGCTTGAGCAAGTCCACCGGAACAAACATGTTGCCGGGCAGTCGCCGGTTGCCACCCAGCGCATCACTGACGTAGAGGCTTCCGATGCCTACCAACTCGCCTCTCTGGTTGAACAGAGGTGCGCCGGAATGATTGCCGACGGGGGGGCTGGTGAATGCGGCCGCATCGATGTGGTACTCCCAGTAGCCGGAGAACGGGCGCTTGCTGACAAGTTGCGTCATGGCCACTTCACCGTCCTGGTTGTTGCCTTGGGCTCCGGTGACCGCCATCAGCGCGGTGCCGGTCTGCAACTCCTTGAGGCTGCCCAGGGCGACCGGCTCAATGCCGCGCAGCGGCAACAGGGCCCGGACCAGACCGAAGCCGGTGGCAAGGTCGTAGCCGACGGCCTGCGCGGGCAAGGTCTTGTTGTCCTGGGTGATGATCTGGATCGACTGTGCCTCCATCGTGAGGTAACCGATGGTCAGAATCAGGCCGTCCGCGCCGATCACCACGCCGGAGCCGGTGCGCTCCCGTCCGAGTGATTCGGCCGAGCGCGCATCGTCTGCCACGCTGACACGCAGGCCGACCACCGCCGCATTGGCCTTTGCGAACGCGGCAATGGACTCCTGGGCAGTGTCGGACGCGGCGGTCGCGGCGCGCGCCGGGCCGGCGAGCAGGGCTACGATCAGAAGCAACGGGATGGACCACGTGACGCAGCGGTCGCAAATAGGCATGACAAACTCCTAACATGGGCATCAGGCCCAGCAGGAGAATGCGCCATTTTGACGCAGGAAGCAAGAGGGTGTCCGCCTGATCGACCTTCGCCCCGCAGCCGGCGCAGACCCGGAATGCGGATAGCGCGTCGGTTTGAACAGGTGGCGGCATTTGTGAAACTGGCCTTGTGGCAATGGGGTTTATCGTGACTCCGGCCCATCGGTACGGCGGATAGGTCCCCTCTTTCGGTCTATTGACGCCAAAAACATCCCGCTCCATATTGTTGCGCGGGTTCCAATACCTAGAGCAAGTCGGGAGCGAAAGCATGAGTGGCAATAGATCACACAACGGCGGTCGGCGCGGAAGTCTGCTTACCTGGAGCTGATCGCTCGCGGGCCGGCTGGTAGGCCGCGTCATATGGGGCCTGGCCGGGCGGGAATTGGCATCACCCCGCAAGCGGCCTATCGTTGGAAGCCTGGAGCCCGGGCTGTTGTTGTCCGACTCGCCGGTGCCGCATTCCGCGTTCACCGCCCAGCTGACGTATGCAACGCTCATCACCACCACCTCGGCGGGCGACTTTACCCGTTTGTGGTGGTCGCTCTCACGAAGCCATCTGGATGGAAGTGACAGTGTGGCAGCCAGGGGCGGAGTGGAACGTTTGATCGAACTCGGCGCGCAGCATGCCCCAGGCGGTGAATCCGAGGATCCGCAGCACAGTGCTGGTCACGATCAGCCGGAGCACGGTTCTGGTGAGCTTGGAACGGGCCGGCAGCGAATGCGTCGATTGCGGTTGCCGTGTCGTGTGGGCGGGAGCTGTCAAAAGGGTTTGCGAGTGGGGTTTGCGAGTGCATGGTGATCTCCGATGGGGTTGAACAAGTGACAGATGAGGTTTCCGTCTGACGACCCCGGAAATCCACGAATCAGTACGAAGTGCCGCCTGATTGGACTTTGGGTATTGGAAGACGATACTTTTGTGTGTCTGTAAAGCTGTATGACCAGATCCACCAGCGATGGTGACAGGGGCGTTGAGCGTCGATCCTTGGAAGACCATGATCCAGGGGATTCAGCAACAGGTCTGCATTTTTGCCATCGGGGTGCCCGGCCTCCACGACTTCGACAAGGGATTGAGCGGTGTGCTGTTGCCGACAAGCTTCGGCGGCAAGGGTGCGTTGGTCGGGCACGATATACAATTTCATGCGGCACTAATTTGGTAACGCACGAAGAGGGACATCATGACAGGTACCCCCCAGGCTGCGAGCGTCAAGGTTGTCGGGGCCAACGGCCAGATCTCGCTTGGCAAGCAGTTCGCCGCCCGTCAGGTCTTGATCGAAGAACAGGAAGCCGGCGTGTGGCTGATCCGTACCGCTACCGTCATTCCGGACAATGAGCGCTGGCTCCATGAGCCGCAAGCCGCCGCCGACTTGGCGCGGGCCATCGCCTGGTCTCAGCACCAACCTGCTTCTGATGCACTGCAGATAGATGCCGTTCTCGAAGCGGCGGCCAAGGACAAGTCTCAAGATGGCCGCGAATGACGCTCTGGTGCGCCTGGACTTGAACAACCCGGTGTTTCAGGAGCACCTGTTCCATCTTCAGAAGCCTGACCGGCATGCCGCGCTGGATACTCTGAAAAAGATCCGGCAGTTGACTTGGGCGCAGCTGTAGAAAGACAACGGATTGAAGTGGGAAAAGATCGTCAGCGTCAAGCCGCCGTTGGGGATCGATGCCATCTACTCGCTGCGCATCACGCAGTCTCGGCGCTGCACAGCTTACCGTGATGGTGAATGCATGCGCATTCTGACCATCGCCCCCGATCACGACAGCCCCTACGGCCGCAAGTAGTTGGTTGTCAAATGCACGGGCCGGGTGTTGTCGCGAACGACGCTCAGGCCCGCGACAACAGTCCTGCAACATGTGCCTGCAGTACCTCTGGGCGCACCTCATTGGGGGCGAGTTGGGTACCGACCTGCAGGCCGACCCGACTGAACATGCCGCGCCGGAACGGCCGGACCATGGCATCTCCATTTTCGACGCGGCTGAAGTAGGAGCCCCACAGGTTGGTCAGGGCCATCGGGATCACGGGAACCGGCTCACGCTCCAGCACCTTCATGATGCCGCCCTTGAATTCCTGCAGTTTGCCGTCCAGGGTCAGTCCGCCTTCCGGAAAGATGGCCAGCAGGTCGCCCTCCTTGAGCACCTTCACCGCGGTGGCAAGCGCCGACTCGTAGGCCGCCGGGTCTTCGGCACGTGGCGCGATGGGTATGGCCTTGGCCAGCCTAAAGAGTGATCCGAGGACAGGCATGCTGAAGATGCGGTGGTCCATGGCATCCACATTTATGGACCGCATGCAAAGTGTCGCACAGTACTTTGTACATCAACACCAGGCCGATCAGAAACTATCCAGGAAGGAGCTGCAGGGCTACACGCTGGTGCTGGCCATGCGTAGCTGGGAGTTCGAGGCGTTTTCTGCTTATCGCCGCTGACATGATGGGCTGGCCGGAAATGTCGGCTGCTGTGGCGCCTGCAACGTGTTTTTGAAAACGTGTCACGGGTCTTCCGTGTCGATTGGCGACGCCACCAGTTGTCCCGACTACTGGATATTGGAAAGTGTCCAATAAATCGTCCAACAAGAAAGAAAAAACCGCCAGGGCTCGTCGCCATGGCGGTTGATTCCATTGACTTTATTTGGCTCCTCGGCCTGGGCTCGACCCAAGGACCAACGGGTTAGCAGGCGGCAGTTCTAATGCGGTTGCTGGCGCTCTGTGTATTTTCGACGCATTCGCAGCCGTTTGGTCAACCTCCATAGCCGACTGCAGCGCCCGCTCCACTGGGAATAATCACCGTGCGTTGTCCGATTCAGAACCGGCGCAATCCAGAAAGCAAACCACCGCATCATGCGCCTACGATGCGCCTGCGGTTCGCACTAAGTTAGCGTTTGTTACCAGTCCTGTAGCCCGTAAACAGTGGTGCCGGAGGCCGGAATCGAACCGGTACGGGTGTTACCCCGCGGGATTTTGAGTCCCACCGCGATTTGAGCACTGGCGCGGCCTGCAGCCCGAAAATAGGCGCATGGGATCTGCGGTTTTCGGTTGTTTTCCACTCGGGGCCGAATCCGATGCACCTACGATTTGGCGCGCCGCTTTCAATTTCGTCGCACGCGTGCTTTAGTGCTCCAAAGTGAGCCACTCTCGAGTACATGCATACAGCTCAGCCGTCCAACTTCGGTAAGTCGGCCGCGCGAACGGTTCGCAACACTGCCCGAAAGACATCATCGAACGTTGGCAGATGGCACATCTGGTGAGCGAGACGATTGGCCCAGAGTCGCCGCAGACGATCTTCCTTGGCGGCAATGGCTTGCTCCATGCCTGCAATGACCCGCTGCCGCCGTGCGAGCTTGGCATCTAGTTCGGCGCGCATCTCCGCGATGCGCAATTCCGTGGAGCCGAACAGATGCCAGAGGTCATACAAGTCGCGCGGTTCGTTGCGCGCCCGGTCGCTCAAGGCCAGCAGCTTTTCAACTACGATTTCCTCGAGGGCATAGACCTTGACGGTCGGGCCTTCTGGCAAGTCGTCAAAGCTGTCGTAAATGCGCTGAATCGGGCGATCTTGCAACGGGAAGCACAGGACTTCGTTGATCGTGATGTCCACTTTCACGTCGCTCGCGGCTGGCAATGGTCCCTGATAACGAAGGTAGAAGGTATGGCTGTTCTGGTGTTCGTGCCGGTCTTTGCGATCAAACGCGATCCGCAGGCCCGAATCGGCTTCGATGTTTGCGAAGATTTCGTTAACCCCACCAGAATTTCCTCGAAGGTGATCGGGCGGGTCAGTGTGAAGTCCAAGTCCTCCGAAAACCGATAGTCTGCGAACCAGCAGCGCCGCAGGGCAGTGCCACCCTTGAAGGCCAGCACGTCGCGCAGCGGATGCCCAGCCAGACCGGTAAGGAACCAAGCCAGCACGTAGTCGCGCTTGATGACGGCTTCGGGGATGCGTCGCCCTCCGGCGGTCATCGGCGTGTTCGAGATCAGGGAAATGTTGCGTTGGGGAATCATCAGCTAAGCCTCACGGCATCGAGCTCTTCCGGAGTCACATTGAGCTGAAGGCGCCAGCGTGAGACGAAGGCCCCCTCGGCTGAGAGCAACGGATCGAGGCGCTGGTAAGTCGCCGTCGGCATGCTGCGCAAGGGCTCCAGCGTCGATGCATCGGCCAGACCATAGTGTTCCAACAGATAGCCGAGGCGACGCACCACGGCACCGACGCCAAGGCGGCGTGCGTAGTCCATCAACCGTTCAGTCTGCAGCGAATCGCGCCTCATCCACAAGCCTTTGGCGACTTCGGTGACGCCACCGGCAAATGCCGGATGGCGCAGCCCGTCGATGATGGTGCGCTCCATGTCGCTGATCATCACGAAGCGCTCCTTGTCGATCCAGTGCTTCATGACACCGAATTCCTGTTCCGCAGAGATGTGGATAAACCGAAAATTATGACCGCCGACCGTCTGCGGCCGCACGCGCCGCGCGCTGGACACATACACGGTGAAGTTCGGCTGCGTCACCATGCGATGCAGTGCTAGCGCGGTGCCATGCGACAGAAAGTAGGGCGCGGCACCGGCGAGTTCACGCGCGATCAGGTACGGGCTGTCGATGTGCTCTGTGGCCCGACCGAGCTCGAAGGGCACCAGGTTGTACAGCCCGGGTTTTAGTCGCGTCACCACGCCACGCTGCTCGGCCTTGTGCACCAGATTGCGGGCTGATGCTGCCGACAGGCCAGTGATCAAGCGTACATCCGACACGGTGAACGTAGACCGGCGCTGCTCATTGAGCTCGGTGACGAGCTGCGCTGCGCGCGGGCCTAGTGTCTTCGTTTTGAATCTATAGTTTTCGAGCAATTTGCGTCTCTAAAAGAAACGTATAGAGCACCTAATATAACGTTGATGATATGTCACGGCAAATTCGTCTCTGTTCGGGGGATGCATTGAACGTGAAACATAACCTTGACAGGAGTCCGAAGGCGAAAGCCTCCATACGCCATACCAATGCGGGGCGCGTTCGATGACTCTCGGTGTCCACAATCCATACCATTGCATAGCCGTTCGGTGCCAGGGTTCACAGACAAAGGGATGAACGCGCTGAAAGTCACCTACGGCAAGAACTCTGACGCCGAATGTGCCGAACTCGAATCCTCGAAGAGGATCGAAACGATCCTGTCATGGATGCGAAACTTGGCTGATATCAATGGAAAGACAAAGGCGGTTATGACCGCAACGGGGAAGGGCATGGATGACAGCCGGCAGAGCACGGCACCAAGTCCGACAGCGCGTTGTCAAGTGCCGACCAGCGGATGCGCCTATGGTGGGCGCTTAGTTGGTAGCCACTAGCGCGCGAGTCGTTGATTTTTATGGTGCCGGAGGCCGGAATCGAACCGGCACGGGTGTTACCCCGCGGGATTTTGAGTCCCGTGCGTCTACCAATTTCACCACTCCGGCAGCGAAGCGCGAAGCTGAAATTATGGCACAGTGCAGGGCATGAACTATCCAACCATCGAAGACGCGATTGGCAAAACGCCCCTGGTTGCCTTGCAGCGCATCGGCGCCGCGGACGCCCAGGCGCGGGGCAATGTCGTGCTCGGCAAACTGGAGGGCAACAACCCTGCAGGCTCGGTCAAGGACCGGCCGGCGCTCTCCATGATCCAGCGCGCGCAGGAGCGTGGGCGGATCAAGCCTGGTGATACGCTGATAGAAGCCACCTCGGGAAACACCGGCATCGCACTCGCCATGGCGGCAGCCATCAAGGGTTACCGCATGGTGCTGATCATGCCCGAGGACCTGTCGATCGAACGCGTGCAGACCATGAAGGCGTTTGGTGCCGAACTCATCCTGACCCCCAAGAGCGGCGGCATGGAATATGCGCGTGACCTGGCCGGGCAGATGGAGCAAGCGG
>JAYVRP010000985.1:0-3377 GCA_043776215.1 Rhodoferax sp.
CAGTATCGACGGCCTGTCCCGTTACGGCTCTTCGGCGCGCGAGTGTACAGGCATATGCCTGCCATCACCGGTCCATTCATGGCTTCGGGCGACGAAAAAGCGGCAAACGCCGATTTTTGGACGGTGGATCACACCAGGCACTGCTCCATTCCCTGCAGGAAGATATCCTTGGGCAGGTCAATACCGATGAAGACCATTTTGCTGATGCGTTGTTCACCTTCTTGCCACTGGGGCCCGAGGTCACTGCCCATCAACTGGTGCACGCCCTGGAAGATCACCTTACGTTCGGTACCTTGCATATGCAAGACACCTTTGTAGCGCAACATGCGAGGCCCATAGATATTCACGATCGCACCAAGGAAGTCCTCGAGTTTGGCGGCATCGAACGGCCGCTCCGACCGGAACACAAAACTCTTCACGTCGTCGTCATGGTGATGGTGGTGCCCCTGGCCCTCACGACTCTGGTGTGACGGGTGGTCGCAATGCTCGCCATCGGCATGGTCGTGGTGCGCGTGAGCATCACTTTCCTCCGTCAGGAAGTCAGGGTCGATTTCCAGCTTGGTATTGAGGTTAAAGCCGCGCAGGTCAAACACCTGGGACAGAGCGACTTCCCCGAAATGCACTGTCTGCTGGGGCGCACGCGGGTTCATGTGCTTGATGCGGTGCATGAGTGCGTCCACATCGTCCTTGGCGACGAGGTCGGTCTTGCTGATGAAGATCTGGTCCGCAAAACCAATCTGGCGACGTGCTTCTTGTCGGTCGTTCAACTGGGTGGCGGCGTGTTTGGCATCCACCAGCGTCAGGATGGAGTCGAGCAGATAACTTTCGGCGATCTCGTCGTCCATGAAGAAGGTCTGGGCCACCGGGCCGGGATCGGCCAGGCCAGTGGTCTCGATCACCACCCGGTCGAAGTCGAGTTCGCCGCGGCGCTTCTTGTCGGCAAGGTCGTGCAGGGTGCTGCGCAAGTCTTCCCGGATCGTGCAGCAGATGCAACCGTTGCTCATCTGGATGATCTGTTCATTGACGTCGCTCACCAGGATGTCACTGTCGATGTTCTCCTCGCCGAATTCGTTTTCGATCACTGCGATCTTCTGGCCGTGGGCCTCCGACAACACGCGTTTGAGCAGTGTGGTCTTGCCGGATCCGAGAAAGCCGGTCAGGATGGTTGCGGGGATAAGGCTCATGGGGACTCCAATCAGGTGGCATACGGGCCCGTCCTGGTCGAGAGACTTTGGCCAGGCAGCGTGTTCTGCAGGAAGGTGGGGAGTTTAGCGGCCATTTCCAAAAGGGCTATTCGTGTCGTTTGCGCATCACGACCAGCCCTTTCAGGTATTCGCCCTCGGGGAACTGGATCGTCATCGGGTGATCGGGGGCACCGCCGAGGCGTTCGCTGATGAAGCCGTCCACACCGGCGTCGATGCCCGCACCTGCGACGATCTTGTGAAACAGGTCGGCACTGATGCCGCCCGAACAGGAAAAGGTAAACAACACGCCATACGGATTCAGGAGTTTCAGAGCCAGCCGGTTGATGTCCTTGTAGGCGCGTGACGCCCGCTCCGCATGGGCGACAGTGGGCGCAAACTTGGGGGGATCCAGAACAATGGCGTCAAACGTCCGGCCGGAGACCAGAAACTGGCGCAAGGCAGCGTTGACATCGGTTTCCAGGAAGTCCGTGCGCGCGCCATCGAAGCCATTACGTGCCACATTCGCCCGGGCGAGAGTGATGGCGCCTTCCGAGGAGTCGATGGACGTTACATGGCCGGCACCGCCAGCCAGCGCGGCGACGGTGAAGCCGCCGGTGTAACAGTAACAATTGAGCACCTGGGCGAACCCCAACCGGCGCGCATAACCGGCAAACTTCTGCCGGTTGTCGCGCTGATCCAGGTAAAACCCGGTCTTGTGGCCGCGGGCAATGTCCAGCCCGAGATGCCAGTCATGCTCCCGCAGTTCCAGATCCGTCGCGCCAGTGGAGCGCACCCAGCCGATGCCTTCCGCGAGCCCTTCCAGCGCGCGCGTGCTGGTGTCGGAGCGTTCGTACAACTTGTGCAGACCCGTGGTCGCGAGCAGCGCGTCGGCCAGGGCGTCCTTCCAGCGTTGTGCGCCGGCAGAAAGGAATTGCGCCACCAGGGTATCGGCGTACCGGTCCACCACCAGCCCGGGCAGGCCGTCAGACTCTCCGTGGACCAGCCGCATGGCGTCGCTCTGGATGCCAAACCGGCTCCGGGCCTGCACCGCCTCGGCGCACCGTTGCGCGAAAAATGCCGGATCAATCCGCTGGGACTCCTCGAAACTCCAGACCCGGGCCCGGATCTTCGAGGCGGGACTGAATGCGGCCCAGGCCAGAAACTGACCCGCATGGGATTCCACACGCACGGTTTCGCCTGCATCAGCGCCACCCCGCGCAATCGCCGATTCGAAGATCCAGGGATGGCGTTTGAGGAGGGACCGCTCCTTGCCGTCGCGCAGTCGGATGGTTTTCATGGGGTCGATTGTCAGGCCTGCGTATTCGCAAGGGCTGCATCGAGCGGCCTCCGCCGCCACCCCGACTACACCGGCGGTGGACGTTTGGCCTTGGCACGTGGATGCGCGGCGTCGTAGGCTCGCGCCAGGTGCTGGAAGTCAAGCCGGGTGTAGACCTGCGTGGTGCCGATGTGGGCGTGGCCCAGCAACTCCTGCACTGCACGCAGATCGCTGCTGGACTGCAGCAGATGGCTGGCAAAGGAGTGCCGCAGCATGTGGGGGTGGACAGGACCACCCAGGCCGGCCTGCCGGCTGCGCAACTGCAGCCGTTGCCAGATCGACTGCGCTGTCAGCCGGCTGCCGTGCTGGCCGATGAACAGGGCACCTTGTGGTGCCTTGAGGGGCAGGGCACGCACGGCAAGCCACGCGTGCAGCGCCTCCAGCGCTTTGCGCCCGATCGGCACGGATCGGCGTTTGGAGCCTTTGCCCAGGACATGCGCCTGCGCGGCGTCCAGATCGATCCAGCCGCGCGCGGCGGGACTTGCAACAACATCCAGGCCGGTGACCTCGCCGACGCGCAGCCCGGCGCCGTACAACAACTCCACCAACGCCGCATCGCGCGCTTCCAGCCAGGGGTTGTTGGTGCTGCTGCGGTACGCTGCCAGCTGCACGGCGTCGTCCACACTCAGGGCCTTGGGCAGAGGTTTGGCGGCCTTGGGTGCGCGAATGTCCTGGACCGGATTGCTTGTCACCAGACCCTCACGCCCGAGCCAGGCGTAAAACCCTCGCCATCCGGACAACACGAGTGCAATTCCGCGTCCGCTGCGGCCTGCGGCGTGCATCTGTGTGACCCAGCGTCGCACGTGCGTGTTCTGCACGGCACGCAATTCCACTGGCACGGCGGACGCGAAATCCTG
>JAYVRP010000986.1:0-3366 GCA_043776215.1 Rhodoferax sp.
CCTGCGTGACTTGCCGGGCGCGCTGGTGCAAACCGCCATCACGTCGGCGGTGGTGGGCGCCATGATCGCCTTTGCCTCGGTCGTCACCTACATGCTGACGATCGACATGCTGCCGCAGAAGCTGCTGGTGGCGATCCAGGCTTTCACCACCAGCCCGACCATGTACCTGGTGCTGGTGGCGCTGATCCTGTTCGTGGTGGGCATGTTCCTGGAGTCCAACGCGGCTTACATCATGTTGGTGCCGCTATTGCATCCGATCGCCATCAAGTTCGGCATCGACCCGCTGCATTTCGGTTTCCTGTTCGTGTTCAACCTGGTGATCGGCATGCTCACACCGCCGGTGGGAGTGGTGCTTTTCGTCATCTGCGGCATCGCCAAGATATCGCTGGGGGAACTCACCAAGCATGTTTGGCCCTTCATTGTCATCATGTATGCGTTGTTGTTCGTGTGCATGTTTGTGCCGCAACTGGTGTTGACGGTACCGCGCATGATGGGGTACTGAGGTGCCAGACGGTTTGTCCGCCGCCGACCGGTTTGCTGCCCAGCGCTGCATGTTCGGCACGGTCACGCCGTCGGGCAATACCGTGGTCGAGCGCATCACACTGGGAATCGTGCGCGACTTGCCCGGGGTGTCGCCGCATTTCTCCCGCACGCCGGTCTTTGGCAGTGCGGATCCGTCACCCGATACGTATGCCATGGAGGGTCTGCTGGCTGCGGCGCGCTTGCTGGCGCACGCGGCACCGCAGGTGATCGTGTGGAACGGCAGCAAGGGCGCTGGCATCGGTTTCGAACATGACCGCAGCCTGGTGCGGACATTGCAGGCGGAGACCGGCATTTCTGCCACGACCTCGATTCTCGGCATGGAGGCTTTGCTGCGCGCCCGCGGCATTCGCCGCATCGGGGTCGTCACGCCGTATTCGGGCGCGGGTCACCAGAAGACCCTCGATTGCCTGGTGCGCGAGGGTTTCGATTGCGTCGCACATGCGCATGCCGGCCTGAGCGACAACCTCTCCTATGCGAGCGTGCCGGCGGCACGCATTGCCGCGATGGCGCGCGAGGTCGCGGCGGGCCGACCCCAGGCCATTGTGTGTCTGTGCACCAACTTCCCCGCCGCCGTCATGGCTGCGCCGCTGGAGGCCGAGCTCGGCATCCCGGTGTATGACTCGACGGCTCTTGGTGTATGGCATGCACTGCATTTGTGTGGCGCCGATATGCGTGCGGCCGCGCCGCTGTGGGGCTCGCTGTTCCTGGAGTCGGTGTGAGCGCGTCGGGCGCCTTGTTGATCCGCCACGCGCGGGTGCTGGCGCTCGACGATGCGGGCCATGACTGGCAGGACGCCGATGTGGTGATAACCGACCGGCGCATCGTGGACATCGGGCCGGGCGCCGCAGCGCGCTGGGCGGGGCCGGTGGCGCGCAATATCGACGCGCGCGGCATGCTCGCGATGCCGGGGCTGATCAACGCGCACTTCCATTCGCCGGGCAATCTCATGAAGGGTTGCCTGGACGGCATGCCGCTCGAACTTTTCATGCTGCATGAAGTGCCCCCACTCGCGGCGGGAGGCGACACCCAACGCCTGATGTACGTGCGCACCCAGCTTGGCGCGGTCGAGATGCTGCGCCGGGGCATCACCTGCGTGCATGACGATGCCTACCATGTGCCGGTTGCCACGTGCGAAGGTATCGACGCGGTCATGCAGGCCTATGCCGACGCAGGCATCCGGGCCACCGTGGCGATCGACCAGCCCAACGTGGTGGAGTACGACAAATACCCGTTCCTGGTCGAACTGCTCACACCGGAGCAGCGCGCCGCGATGGACGTGGCGCCCAGGCAAAGCACCCAGGAGCTCCTCGCGCTGTACCGACACCTGATCGAGCGCTGGCATGGCGCCGCCGATGGCCGGCTGGCGGCCGCCGTGTCCTGTTCGGCGCCGCAGCGGGTCACGGACGACTACTTCGCGGCCTTGTCCGACCTGTCGCGCAGCCATGACCTGCCGTTCAATATTCACATCCTCGAGACCCGCCTGCAGCGCGTGCTGGGTGACGTGAAATATGGCAAGTCGCTGGTGCGTCATGTGCATGACCTGGGGCTGCTCGATGAGCGCATGCTGGTGATCCATGCGATCTGGATCGATGCGCTCGACATGGAGTTGCTGGCGCACGCGGGCTGCACCGTGGCGCATAACCCGGTGTGTAATCTGCGCCTGGGCAGTGGCGTGATGCCGTGGCGCGCCTTGCGCGAGGCCGGTGTTCCGCTGTGCCTGGGTACGGACGAGATGAACACCGACGACACCACCAACCTGTGGCAGGTGATGAAGACGGCGGCCCTTTTGCAGACACTGAACGATAGCCATAACCGCCTGTGGCCTCGCGCCGGCGAGTTCCTGCTTGCCGCAACCCGTGGTGGTGCGCGTGCCCTGCGGCGCTTCCGGGACCTCGGTCAGTTGAGGGTGGGCGCCGCAGCCGACCTGATCCTGCTCGACCTCGACACCCATGCCTTCACGCCGCTCAACGACCTGCAGCGCCAATTGGTGTATTGCGAGGACGGCAGTTCCGTGCGCACCACCATCGTCCACGGCGAGGTCGTATTCGAGGGCGGGCGCGTCACCACGGTGGACGAGCGCGCCTTGCGCGCCGAGGCGCGCGCCCTGATGTCCAACTACCAGGCGCAGCTGGCCGCGGCCAGCATGCAGGCGGCCACGCTGGAGCCCGCGTACCGGGCCATGCTGGCGCGCACCGCAGACATGCCAGTCGGCATGACACGCCGCCTTGGCTGATTTGAATCATCTTTTTACCAGGAGAACCACCATGAAACCCTCGATCCCTGCAGGCCTGCTGCTGGCCGTCGCCAGCCTGTTGCCCGGCCTGTCATTCGCCGACAACCCGACCGCCATGCGTATTGCCGGCAACTTCTCGTCCAACAGCAAACACGTGGACGACATCGAGAAGCCGTTCTTCACCGCGCTGCCCAAGCTCATGGGCGCCCCGATCAATATCAATTACAACCCGATGGACGTGGTCAACGTGCAGGCCGCCGACGCACTGCGCCTGTTGCGCTCGGGCACCTTCGATGTGATGAGTGTGCAGATCGGCATGGCCTCGCGCGACGACCCGTTCTTCGAAGGCATCGACCTGATCGGTGTGTCGACCAACATGAAGGAGTTGCGCCAGGCCGTCGATGCCTACCGCGACGTGTTCGACAGGCGCCTGCAGGCACGTTTCAAGGCCAAGGTGCTGACGCTGTGGCCCTTCGGTCCGCAGGTCTTCTACTGCAACAAGCCGATCAAGACCATCGACGACATCAAGGGCATGAAGGTGCGCAGCTTCACGCCGTCGATGGCGGCGCTGATCCAGACCCTGGGCGCCA
>JAYVRP010000987.1:0-3360 GCA_043776215.1 Rhodoferax sp.
GAGAAACGCGCCGAGCCCACCGGGCCGGTGTTCACGGTTTCCGGATTGCCCATGAAGCAGCTGCCAATGGGGCGATCATTGGGGTCGATGCTGCCGTCCAGGAAGCGCGGCTCCGCCATCGTGCGGTGGGTGACGAAACCGCGCTCCATTTCCAGGCCCTTGCGCGCACGCAGCATCTCCAGCGTCTCGCGCACCCAGGCCGTGCGCCGGCGCACACGTGCGAGCTGGGCGGCCCGGTAACGCAGCAGGAAGGCCGCACTGTAGGGAGGCTTGTTGTCCGGGTGGTAGAGGTCGAGCGACGCATCGCGCCGGTCGGGGTCGTTTTCGTCCAGCACCGAGGGGTCGATCCAGTCTGCAAGAACCACGGCGCGTGACACATGGGCCGCCTGAAAAATGAACCCGTCCGCCGCGATGAGTTGTGCCGGGACGATGTTGCACGGGTCACCGGCCGGGGTGTGCGTGACACTCGGATGTTCGGCCTGCGACTGGTAGAACAGCGCCAGCGAGCCGCCGCCGGACCAGCCCGCAATGACCACCTTCTTGTAGCCCCACACGGTCTTGGCATGGCGCACATACGCGCCCAGGTCCACCACCACGTTTTCCATGATCAACGCGCTATCGTTGCGGGCATACCGGCTGCCGGCACACAACACATGCACACCGCGTTCGGCCATGGCCCGCGGCATGGGCAGCAGCTGCAGGGTGGACGCCGGGTGCATGTAGATCAGCAAGGTGCCGGACGGGCGGTTCTTCGGCAGGTACCGAATTCCCTCCAGGTTGACGACGCCCTGGTTGCCGGCAAATCCGTACACGTCCTTGAAGCTGGATGTTTCGGCGAACTTCACATGCACCCATTCGGCATCGACGTCGTACAGGGTTTCGGTGCTGGTCATGGGGGCATCTCCGTGCGGGGCTGGTGTTGGTGCTGGCGGTGATTCAGGCGCCGGCCGACCGGCGTTCTGCCTTCTCGCGGCTCCAGGTGTCGCAGGCAGCCCGCGCGTCGCGCCGGAAACCATGCAACTCTTCGGCACCGGAGGTGGTGAGCGTGAGTTCCAGGCGGATCCCGTTGGGGTCGAAGAAGTAGATGGAACGCACGAAACCATCGTGCAGCACCGGCCCGAGTACTTCGACCCCTGCCGCCTGCAGACGCCGCCGGGCTTCGTCCACCTCGGCTTCGGAACCTACCCGCAGCGCCAGGTGGTTCACCCACCGGGGCGTGTTGGGTGATGGCTCGGCGGCCTGGTTGTCGCCCAGGTCGAAGAAGGCTACACAACTGCCATCGGTCAATTCGAAGAACAGATGAATGAACGGACAGAACTCGCCCGTGCTGCCCACGTTGTCGGCGCGCACCACATGCACCAGGGGCAGGCCGAGCAGATCCTCGTAAAAGCGGCGCGTTTCCTCGGCGTCGCGGCAGCGGTAGGCGATGTGGTGCAGTCCGTGCACCGGAACAAATCGGTCCATGGCGGTCTCCTTGTGAATCATGTGGCGCCAGGGCGTGTCGATGGCAGATGCCCGGTCACCCGCTCCAGCCAACCGGCATCTTGCGACAACGTACGCAGTTCGGCAAGCGCCTCCTCGCGCGTCTGGGTCCAGCGCTCCACCACGCGCACGTCGTCACCGTCCCCGGCCTGGTACGAGAACTCGAGGCGGATGCCGTTGGGGTCCATGAAATAAACCGACCAGGTCTGCGCACCGACCATGATCGGGCCGATGGTGGCCACACCCGCCTGTTGCAAGCGCGTGAGAAGGTGCTCGAAACGCTCCTGGGTGGCGGTGAATGCGCAATGTTGCATGGCCGCCAGGGCGTTGCGGTCGCCGTGCTCCTTGGCGCCCTTGGGCATCTCGAAAAAGGCCAGCAGCGTGTCGCCTCCGGCATCGAAGAAATAGTGCCGCAGATTCTCGAACGGCGGATTACCGCGGTTTCCCGGCCCCAGACCCACGCCCGGCGGCACCCTGAGCGCATGCACCAGCGGCATGCCGAGCACGCCGGTGTAGAAGTCGATGGTGCCCTGCATGTCGTCGGTGTTCAGGGCCAGATGGTGAATGCCGCGGGTCAGTGGCGGCGCCGCATGGTGGGCACGTAATGGAAGCGGGGTCATGGCGCTTGCTCCTTCAGTGCGATTTGGCGAGATCGAAATACAACTGGCCGAGGTCGGGCCGCCGGGCCAGGTCGGCACTGGCCTGGTGCAAGGCGACACGGCCCTTGACGAGCACATACGCACGGCTCGTGAACGGCAAGGCAATGTCCAGTTTCTGCTCCACCAGCACCATCGTCAAGCCCTGTGCTCGCAAGGCCGTCAGCGCCTGGCGGATTTCCTCCACCACCATCGGGGCAAGGCCCAGAAACGGCTCGTCGAGCAACAACACGCGCGGCGAAGACATAAGTGCCCGGCCAATGGCCACCATCTGCTGCTCACCGCCCGACAGCGTTCCGGCGAGTTGGTGGCGGCGCTCGGCCAGGCGCGGGAACAGGGCATAGACAACCTCGAAGCGCCCGGCCACGGTCGAACTGTTGCGCCCCGCGAGCCGGACCGTGCCCAGGCGCAGGTTGTCCTGCACAGAGAGTGGAGCGAACATGCGCCGGCCCTCGGGAACCTGCACCACACCGGCGGCCACAATGGCATGGGTCGGCATGGCCAGCAGGTCTTGCCCGTCCATGCGCACCCGGCCGCTGCGTTCGCGCAGGGTGCCCGACAACGCCGCCAGCAAGGTCGATTTGCCAGCGCCATTCGGCCCCAGCAAGGCCACGGTTTCGCCACGAGCAACCTGCATGTCAACGTCCTGCAACACAGGCCCATGGCCATAACCCGCACACAGGCCGACAATATCAAGCATGCGCTGCGCCTTCCAAGTCACCCAGGTAGGCTGCCACCACCGCCTGGTCGGCAAGGATCTCGGCCGGGGTGCCTTGCGCGATCTTGTGACCGAAGTTGAGCACGACCACACGATCCGCCAGTGCCATCAGGAAACGCATGTCATGCTCGATCAGCAGCACGGCAATGCCCTGGGCGGCGATCTGGCGAATGATGGCGCCCACGCGCTCACATTCGCCCGGCGTGAGCCCGGCTGCCGGTTCGTCGAACATCATCAGGCGCGGTTTTGCGGCGAGGCCACGCGCGATCTCCAGCAGGCGGCCCTGGCCAAAGGACAAGGTCTCGACATCGGCGTCGCGCCATTCACCCAGACCCACGAAATCGACCAGGGCATCGGCGCGCTGCGCAGCCTCGCGTTCCGCCTGCGCAGCGCCACGCGTCGCGGCCAGCACGCGCCACAGCGATCCGGTAAAAGCCGTGTGCATGCCGACCATGACGTTGTCACGCACCGACATGCTGGCAAAGGGTTTGTTGTGCTGAAAAG
>JAYVRP010000988.1:0-11576 GCA_043776215.1 Rhodoferax sp.
CAACTTGCAGCCGACTTGCAGGAACTGCGGCCCGACCTGCGGTACCGCGCGGACCCGCGGCTGGTGGAGATGGACTTCGGTTGCTGGGAAGGTGTGCCCTGGGACGGTATCCCGAAGCTTGCCATCGACGCGTGGACTGCGGAGTTCTGGCGCGGCCGGTTTGGCGGGCAGGACAACGTTGCCGGGTTGATGGGCCGCGTGGCATCGGCTTGGAGCGACGCACGCCAGCAGCCAGAGGCGGTGGTGTGGATCACCCATGCCGGTGTCATACACGCGGCGACGCTGCTGTCGCAGGGCGTCACGCAGCTTGACCGCGCCGACCAATGGCCGGCCGCTGCGCCCGATTTTGGCGCCTGGGTGCGCTTATGACGCTTGCGTGTCGCTTGGTGCGGCCGGTGTGTCTGGCCATAGCACCAGGCTCACGGAGAAGCCGTGCGCACCGGGTGCGGGGTCTGCGATTTCCAGCCAGCCGTTGTGCGCCTTGGCGACCAGGGAGGCGAGTTTCAGGCCCAAACCCACCCGGTCGCTGTCGTCATTCCCGTTGAGGCTGGCGCGGATCGTTGCGAGCCGGTCCGCATCGGCGCCGGGCCCGTCGTCGCGTACCGTCACCCACTGGCGGCCGTCCGTGCTGGCGCTGGTGACCCAGCAATGGGACGCCCCGTAGCGCAAGGCGTTGTCCATCACATTGGCCAGTGCGGCCGCCAGCAGGTTCGGGTCGGCGCGGAGCGGCCCGTCCTGGTGCACGTGCACCTCCAGGCCGTCCACCGGCAGGCGGTTCACGAGGTCCTCCAGGTGCACCTCCTGCAGGTCAAGTTCCGCATTGCTGCGAAACAGTGCCAGCAGCGACGTGATGACGCGCTTGAGCCGCATGACGGCTTCGCGCGCGCGCTCCAGGCGCGGGCGCACGGCATCGGGCACCTCCTTCATGGCCACCGCCAGCTGCGCGTCCATGCCGGCCAGTGGTGTGCGCAAAGCGTGTGCCGCGTGGGCCGCAAAAGCCTGTTCGTTGTCCACCCGGCGTTTGAGGCGGCTGCCCAGATCGACGATCGCTGCATGCACATCGACGAATTCCTGGCGCGACGGTGCCGACAATTCCGTATGCGGCCGCATCGGGTCGTAGCGTTTGATCTGGTCGGAGAGCGTCTGCAGCGGGTCCAGTGCCCGCGCCACCCGCAGGCGTAACCAGAACGCGCACACCAACCCCACCAGCACAGCGCCGGTCCCCACCATGGTGATGGCTTCATAACGCGACTCGATGCGCTGAGAACCGCGCTGCGCGACATACAAGATCTGACCCCGGGCCGGCATGCGCATCGCGTAGACCCGCCAATGGCCCTCCGTGTCACTGAACCCGTCCTTGTAGCCGGCCAGCAACGGCTGCTGTGGCGCCTCGTGAGAGCGCAGAAGGACGCGTTGTTGCTGATCGACGATCTGCCAGACCAGGTTTTCCTTGTGCGGTGGAGCTGGCAGGGGTTCGCTGGATTGCACATGCAGGTGGTGCCCTTGCAGCACCAGCGTGCCGTACAGGACTTCGGCCGCTTCCTGCAACGCATCGTCCATCAGGTCGTCCACCTCGTGGTGCAGCCCGAACGCCATGGTCAGGAACACCACCACCAGCCAGACCGCGCTGATGGCGGTCAGGCTTCGAGCCAGCTCACGCCGCAGGGAGGGCAGTTGGCGGTGGCTGTGGTTCATGCCCCGATTCTGTACCCACGCCCGCGGATGGTCTCGATGCTGTGGCGCCCGAGTTTGCGGCGCAGGTTGAAGATGTGCACTTCCAGCGTGTTGCTGCTGACCTCACCGTCGAACCCGGTGATGAGGGATTCCAGGTCCTGTTTGGACACGATGCGCCCGGCCCGCGTGACCAGCGCGTCGAGCAGTGCCCATTCGCGGGCGGTCAGATCGACGCGCACGCCGTCAACGAAAGCGGATCGGGTATTGGTGTCGAACTCGATATTGCCGAAGCGCAGGCGCGGTGCGCCCTGACCGGTCGTGCGCCGGCGTACTGCCCGGATGCGGGCCACCAGTTCCTCAGGTTCGAAGGGCTTGACCAGGTAGTCGTCGGCGCCACAGTCCAGCCCCTTCACGCGGTCGCTCAGCAGGTCACGCGCTGTCAGCACCAGCACAGGGGTTGCGACGCCGCGATCACGCAGCTTGCGGATCCATTCCACGCCCGAACCATCGGGCAGTTGCCAGTCCACCAGCAAGGCGTCGAAGGGTTCCTCGATGGCCACCTGCGCATCGCCCAGCCGGGTGAACCAGTCCACCACATGGCCCTCGGCACGCAGGTAGTCGCGCAGGGCTTCGCCGAGGATGGTGTCGTCTTCGAGTAACAGCAGCCGCATGCGGTCAAAATTCCGATCAAGGGAGACAAGGTAGCACCTTCGGCACACCCTTGACTGGTGCATCACGGCACTACTTCACGGTTCGGGCGGATTCCGTTTGACTCGCGCCAGATGGGCCCGCGCAGCAGAAGGAGTCACAGACTCTCAGGCGAAGCTGTCGGCCATCAGTGCCGTGAACCAGGTGTTCATCTGGTCGAAGTGGTCCTTGCTCCAACCCACCGAGGCAGCGGAACTGGCCGCCACCGCCTTCATGCCGTTGCTGAGGGGGTCGTACTGGAAGACAGCCGTCAGCCACGAGGCCTGGCTCATCGTGATGGTCGAGTAGCAGGCCGAGTTCGTCACCGGAGCAGGGTCGGGCGCCATTCCTGCCAGCGAGCG
The DNA here is from genome assembly GCA_043776215.1 of Rhodoferax sp. Classification (GTDB taxonomy): domain Bacteria; phylum Pseudomonadota; class Gammaproteobacteria; order Burkholderiales; family Burkholderiaceae_C; genus CAISIP01. Next base: position 2,724 of record JAYVRP010000988.1, read on the forward strand.
GATGATGGCATCGGCACAGGTCTTGGCCTCCTGGTTGGCGATGTGGCCCGCCTTGGGTTGGGTGGTGGCACTCGCGTCCCCGATGATATGCACCTTGGGTGCCAGCGTACTGGCATAGCTGAGTACGTTGACAGCGCCAAAGCGGCCTTCGGTGGCGTTCGCCAGGCCGGCCATGGCCACCAGGCTGCCAGCGCGCTGGCGCGGAATCATATTGACAACATGGACGTTGCTGAAGGTCTCCCAGGGTGTGGTCAGGCTCATGGTGGCGGGGTCCACCTGGATGATTTCCGCGTTGTTGTGGTACTCGATGATGTTGCCGTAGAGGTCCTTGAAGGCGCGCGAAAAGTTGTCTCTCTCGGTCACGAAGTCGGCATTGGCGTCCAGCACCAGCAGTTTGGCCCTGGGTTTGCGCAGCTTGAGCCAGTCGGCCAGCAGGCAGGCACGTTCGTACGGGCCGGGCGGGCAGCGGTAAGGCGTTTTCGGGATGGTCAGCACCGCCACGCCGTTGGCGGGCATGTCGGCGAGTTGCCGCGCGAGTAATGCGGTTTGCGGGCCGGCCTTCCAGGCGTGGGGCATCCGGTCGGAGTTGCCCAGCCCGGGCACAGTGTCGAAATCGATGCCCGGTGCCAGCACGATACGGTCAGCGCTGAGCACAGTGCCGGAGGCCAGGCGAACTTTCACCGCCACCGGATCGATGCCTACGACATCGTCGGTGAGCACCTGCACGCCGTAGGCATTGAACAATGCGTCGTAACGGTATTTGAGGCTGGCGAGTGTGCGCTGGCCGGTCAGCACCATGGAACTCATGATGTTCGAGGTGTAGCTGGCGTTGCGCTCGACCAGCGTGACCTCGACCGAGTCGCCCCACAGGCGCAGGTACTTGGCTACCGTGGCACCCGCCATGCCGCCGCCGATCACGATCACACGCGACTTTGCAGGGCCGCTGATTGCGGCCGTCGGGCCCGGGGTGGGTCTGGGTGTGGTGTTGCCACTTTTCCTCGCGGGCTTGTCGTCAGCCCATGCGAATGGCGAGGAGGCGGCGAGAAGAATGCCGCTGCTGTGGGTCAGGAAATTGCGTCTTTGCATGATGGGGTCCCTTGGGTTTCTTGGTTCAGCGTTGGGTGGACAGCCAGGCGGACAGGGCGCGCAGTTGCGCATCGGTGTAGCCCAGTGCATGCTGGGTCATGATGCCGGCGCCTTCCTTGCCGGAACGGAACTCGGCCAGATCCTTGTAGATCTCGTTGGCCGACTTGCCGGCCAGTTTGTCGAAGCCCGGGCCTTTGCCATTGGTGCCGTGGCACTGGAAGCAGTTGGACGCCAGCAGGCGACCGGGTGGCGGGGTCTGGGCGTGGGCCTGCATGGCGAGCGTGCCCAGGCAGAGCAGGGTGCCGCAGGCAGCGCGTGCGTACTTGTTCATCGAGATCCTTTCAGTTGGAGGTGTCGGGAGGCCCATGAGGCGCTCCGAGTCTTTGCCCAAGCTGAAGGTGGCCTGCGGAACTGTGCACTATTGCCGGATCCGGAACCGGGAAATCCCGGTGATTGATCCAGATCAAACCACCGGGCAGCTGGCCAAGGCCGGACAGGCGCCGCGCGGGTGCCGCGCGTGATCAGTCGAGCCGCGCCCCGCTGTAGCGGATGGCTTCACCCCATTTGCGGGTCTCGGCAACCTCATACGCGGTGAGGGTCGCAGCGTCCATGTAGCGCGGCGTGGCGCCTGCCGCGTTGAACCTTTGTGCCACATCGGCGGATGCCATGGCCTGCGTGATGGCCGCTTGCAGCCGCTGCACGACCGGGGCCGGCAGCCCCCTGGGGCCATAGATGGCGACCCAGCCCGGGGTATCGAAATCCTTCAGGCCGACGGCGGCGCCGGTCTCTGAAATCGTGGGGACGCCGGGCAATGCATCAACCCGGGCCAGGCCGGCGATGCCGATCGCCTTGACCTTGCCTGCCCGCACTTGCGGCCCGCTGGCCGCGATCGAGTCGAACATCAAGGGGATCTGGCCCGACATCACGTCGGTCAGGGCGGGCGCGGAACCACGGTAGGGAATGTGCACCAGGAATGTGCCGGAGCGGGCCTTGAGCAGCTCCATCGCGAGGTGGTTGGTCACGCCATTGCCGCCGCTGGCGTAATTGAGTTGCCCCGGGCGGGCCCGGGCATAGGCCACCAACTCCGCGACGTTGTTGAAAGGGGCCTGCGGATGGGCCACCAACACGATCCCGACGCTGCCGACATGGGCCACCGGTGTGAAGTCGGCCGTGGAGTAGGGCCGCTTGTGATAGAGAAGGGGGGCAACCACCTGGGTGCTGGTGGAGCCCATCAGCAGGGTGTAACCGTCAGGGGGTGTCTGCAGCATCGACTGGCTGGCCACGATGCCACCCGCCCCGGCCTTGTTGTCAACGATGAACGATTGCCCCATCGAGACCGAGAGCGCCTGCGCCAGCGCGCGGGCGAACACATCGGTACCTCCACCAGCCGGAAAACCCACCACGATACGCACGGCCCGGGACGGATAGTCCTGTTGTGCCAACGCGGGGTGGGGTGCAAGCACCAGGCCCAGGCTTGCTCCGGCGGCGGAGCCCAGAAATCGGCGGCGGTCCATCTCGGTTGGCATGGTTCAAGGTTCCTGAAAAGGCGACGAGGCAGTGGCTCAGCCCAGGACGACCTGGTTGCGCCCTTTGTCCTTGGCGCGGTACATCGCGGCGTCCGCCCGGGCCAGCAGGGCATCGACCGTGTCACCGATCGGCAGGTTGGTGGTGACTCCGATGCTCACCGTGAAGGGCGCGGGCTCGGTCAGTTCGGCGACCTTGGTGCGGATACGTTCGGCCACCACCAGCGCCACCTCCATGGGAGTCTCCGGCAGCAACACGACAAATTCCTCGCCCCCGAGGCGGCCCATGACGTCCGCGCTGCGCAGCAAGGTGTGCACCGCGGTGACGAACTGCACCAGTACGAGGTCCCCGGTCTGGTGACCGCGGGTATCGTTGATGGCCTTGAAGTGGTCCACATCGATCAGCAGGGCCGACATGACCCGACTATGACGCTGGCAGCGTTGCAGTTCCTGCTGGCAGATTTCGGTGAGGTGGCGGCGCGTGAGCGCGTTGGTGAGCGAGTCGTGGGTGGCCAGGTGTTCGAATTCGGCACGCACCCGGTCGGTCGCCAGGAGGATCAGGCTGATGGCGAAAAGCAGCATCACGAATGGATGTGCAATCACATAGATCAGGTTTTGAGGCGTGTTGTCCAGGATACCGGTTCCCAACGGCATCAACCAGGCCGTGGTGAAGCGCAGGATCTGGCTCCCGATGCCAGCCAGAAGCACCAAAAATGCGAACCAGTGCGCGAAATTGCGTGTGCCATGGCGGTAGATCAGTGCGGCATGCAAAATGAACACCGTGGTCATCACGATCACGTAGATCATCAGGCGCGGTCGGTAATTGGGCTCCACCAAGGTGTACCAGGCGGAGACCAGCGTCAGGGCGGCAATGACCCACAGGCCACGCGCCAGCCGGGGGGTGCGGCCGAAGAAGCGCTGGCTGCCGACGTATTGCAGGTAAACACCTGCAAAGATGAGGAAATTGGCTGTGGTGATCGACACCAGTTCGGGAGATTTGCCGCGCGAGGCGGCCGCCAGCCCGCCGAAGAACAGGAAGGACGTGCCGCCAGCCCAGTCACCCAGCCCCCGCACGGTGGAGGGGTAATTGCGGCGCAGAAACCCCAGCACCACCGCCATCAGACCCCCCATGATCCCTGTCAGGAGGACGATGGTGCGTGGATCGATGAATGGAACGGGAGAGTCAGAACCCATGCAGCAGATTATGCCGGTGCATCGGTCTTGTCCTTCCAGGTGCAATACGCCCGCACGCCACAGCGCCAGCATTGGGGCCTGCGAGCCTGGCAAATGTAACGCCCGTGCAGGATCAGCCAGTGGTGGGCATCGACCAGGTATTCGGCCGGAACGCGGCGCAGCAACTGGTGCTCGACCTCCAGTGGATTCCTGCCCGGCGCCAGCCCGGTGCGGTTGCCGAGGCGGAAGATGTGCGTGTCCACCGCCACGGTTGGTTCACCGAATGCGCTGTTGAGCACCACATTCGCGGTTTTTCTGCCTACGCCGGGCAACGCTTCGAGTTGTTCGCGCTGACGCGGCACCCGCCCACCGTGCTGCTCCACCAAAATGGCACAGGTCTGCAGCAGCTGCCGGGCCTTGCTGTGGTACAGGCCGATCGTCCGGATGTGCTGTTCGAGCGCGTCGAGCCCCAGCGCCAGCATCTTCGCTGGCGTGTTGGCCACGCGAAACAGCGTGCGCGTGGCCTTGTTGACGCTGACATCGGTAGCCTGGGCACTGAGCAGCACGGCCGCCAGCAACTCGAAGACGCTGGTGTATTCGAGTTCGGTGACCGGAATCGGATTGGCGGCCTTGAGCGTGGCAAAAAATGGCGCGATGTTCGCCGCCGGCATGGGAACAGGTTTCACTTTGGGGGCTTGTCAGGCCAGGTGGCGCAATTCGCGCAGCGCCACCGACACCGGTGCAAGATCCGGAGCCTGGGTGCTGATGGTGGTCAGCAGGCGGCGCAGGCGCTCGATCGGACGCACGTTGCGCGCGCGCCACGGGGCGAGGTCTTCCTTGCGTGTGAGGCTGGCCAGCGTGATCTGCTCGGCGATGGCATAGATGTCGTCGCGCGCACTGCCTCTGGCCTGGGTTTGCCACAGGGTGTCGGTGGGCAGCCGGTTGATCTCGACACGCCACAGCCCCAGGGCCAGTTCGGCATCGATGCCGAAATAGGCACGCGCCGCCACCTCCAGCGTGGTGTCGGCCTGTTGCGCCAGATCGGCCAGGTCCAACGCCGGAAAGATGAAGTCCAGTGCCATCAGTTCCTGGGCCAGTGCCGGGTCCACACCCGCTCCGGCCAGGGTCTGCCAGGCGTGCAGCCACTGGTCCTGGGTGGACTGCGGCAACCAGTCGGCCAGGTGCTTGCGCAGGTTCTGCGCGGCAGGCTGGTAGCGCGCGATCAAACTCGGGAGGTCGGTGTTGTCGGTGCGGGCACGCAGCATCCAGCGCGCAGCACGCTGCGCCATTGCGATCAATTTGCTCAGCAACTCCAATTGCAAGGGTGCCTGCACCTGGTAGTCCAGGCCGTCAATCTGGTCCCACAGACGCTCCAGCGCGAAAACCTCGCGCGCCAGCGTGAAGGCGCGCACCACGTCGGCGGCTGTCGCCCCAGCCTCGGCGGCGATGAAATTCACGAAGGTGGCGCCGGTGCGGTTGATGACCGTGTTGGTGATATGGGTGGCAATGATCTCGCGCTTGAGCGGATGGCTGGCAACCGCCGGGCCAAAACGTTCACTCAGCACCTGCGGGAAATAGGCCTGCAGCGCGCGACCGAAGAACGGGTCGTCCGGCAGGTTGCTGGCCAGGAGTTCATCGAACACCGACATCTTGGCATAGGCCATCAGGACGGCGCTCTCTGGCGCCGTGAGCCCGGTCTTGCGGGCGCGTCGGCGGGTCATCTCGTCATCGCTGGGCAGGAATTCGATGGACCGGTTCAGCCGGCCAGCACCTTCGAGCCACTGCATCAGCCGTTGTTGCCCGTCCAGCAGGTACCAGGGCCGGTGCGCGGCGACTTCGAGAGCCTGCGTCTGGTAGTAGTTGTCGGCAAGCACCAGTTGGCCGACTTCGTCGGTCATGGAGGCCAGCAGGTCGTTGCGTTGTTTGAGCGTGAGGTCGCCGGCCTCGACCACCTGGCCCAGCAGGATCTTGATGTTGACTTCGTGGTCGGAGCAATCCACACCCGCCGAGTTGTCGATGGCGTCGGTGTAGATCAACCCGCCTTTTTGTGCGTATTCAACGCGGCCGTTCTGTGTGCAGCCCAGGTTTCCGCCTTCCGCCAGCACCTTGCATCGCAGTTCGGCGCCATTGACGCGGAACGCATCACTGGATTTGTCGCCAACTTGCGCGTGGGTCTCGAAGCTGGCCTTGACGTAGGTGCCGATACCGCCGTTATAGAGCAAGTCCACAGGCGCCAGCAGGATGGCGTGCAACACCTCGGCCGGCGTCAGGTCCGGCGTGTCGATGCCCAGCACGGCGCAGGCCTGCGCGCTCAGGCTGATGGATTTGGCCGAGCGCGGGTAGATTGAGCCACCCGGCGAGAGCAGGGCCCGGTCGTAGTCGTCCCAACTCGAACGGGGCAGGGCAAAAAGTCGCTGGCGCTCGGCCAATGAAAGTGCCGCGTCCGGATCCGGATCGATGAAGATATGCCGATGGTCGAAAGCCAGCACCAACCGGATATGCGGCGACAGCAACATGCCATTGCCAAATACGTCGCCCGACATGTCGCCAATCCCCGCGACCGTGAAATCCGTGGTCTGGGTGTTGGTGCCCAGGGCCCTGAAATGGCGTTTGACCGACTCCCACGCGCCGCGCGCCGTGATGCCCATCTTCTTGTGGTCGTAACCGACCGAACCCCCCGAAGCGAATGCGTCGCCGAGCCAGAATCCGTAGTCGGCCGACACGCCATTGGCAATGTCGGAGAAGGTGGCCGTGCCTTTGTCGGCTGCCACCACCAGGTAGGGGTCGTCTTCGTCATGGCGCACCACCTGTGCCGGTGGCACGACGACGCCCTTGACCACGTTGTCGGTGAGATCGAGCAATCCGCAAAGGAACAACTTGTAGCACCCGATACCCTCGGCCATGAAGGCGTCGCGGTCACCTGCGGGTGGTGCCTTCTTGAGCACGAAGCCGCCCTTGGAGCCGACCGGCACGATGACGGTGTTCTTCACTTGTTGCGCCTTGACCAGACCGAGGATTTCAGTACGGAAGTCTTCACGCCGGTCGGACCAGCGCAACCCCCCGCGCGCGACCTTGCCCCCGCGCAGGTGTACACCTTCAAACCTGGCCGAATAGACCCAGATCTCGAACAGTGGCTTGGGTTCCGGCACGCCTGGCACCTTGCGCGGCTTGAGCTTGAATGACAGGTAGGGCTTGCGGACTCCATCGGCTGTGGTCTGCCACAGGTTGGTGCGCGAGGTGGCCAGCACCGTGGCATAGAACTGGCGCAGGATGCGGTCTTCGTCCAGGCTGGCGACCAGTGCCAGGCTGGCCTCGATCCTGCCCTTGACCTGTTCCTGCTGCGCGTCCCGGCCCTGCTCCAGGGCGGGGTCGAAACGGACGTTGAACAGTTCCACGATGTCTTGCGCAAGCCCCGCGTGGCGGTTCAACGTGGTTTCGATATAGGCCTGGCTGAAGGCGAACCCGAGTTGCTTGAAGTACCTCGTATAGGCTCGCAACACGCCGATGGACGTGGCATGGAGGTCGGTCCCCAGGACGAGCTGGTTGAGGTTGTCGCTGTCCACCTCACCGCGCCACGCCATCAGGAACAAGGCCTCGAAACGCGCCTTGATCCGGGCCAGTTCCGCGTCGGCAGGTACTTGCAGCCCCAGGTCGTGGACCCACAAGGCGTCGTCCCCGATGCGGTAGGGGTGTTCGTCCAGCACGCGTGCGCCCATATTTTCGAGCACCGGCAAGGAGTCGGACAGGGCCACCTTGGCGGTGCTGTAGATCTTGAAACGCAACATGCCGGCGTCGGCATTCAGCGGACGATACAGCTTGACCGCCAGGGGGTCCTGCGGCGTCAGGGCGGCCAGGATATCGGCGTCCTCAGCGGCCGCTGCAGCCGGGAAGTCTTCGCGGTAGCCGGTGGGGAACGCCTGCGAAAACCGGTGCGCCAGCGCCAGCCCCAGCCCCTCGCCGTGGGCGCGCAGCATCTCGGTCGTGCAGTCGTCCTCCCAGCGCTGAGCGAACCTGGCGATGCGCGCCTCCAGGGCGTCGGTACTGGTGAGCACGGGCGCGGCTTCCTGGGCGCGCACGATGTAATGGATCCGTGCCAGCGGATTGTCGGTCAGCATCGGCGTGAACTCCACCGACTGCCCGTTGAGCACGGCCATCAGTTCCTGCCCGACCTTGACGCGCAGTTCGGTGTTGTATCGGTCCCGTTGCACGAAGACCTGGACCGAGGTGAAGCGGCCAAACGGATCGCGCCGCAAGAAGACACGCGTGCGTTGGCGTTCCTGCAGCCGGAGGATACCGATGGCGTGTTCGCTGAGCGTCGCCGGGTCGATCTGGAACAACTCGTCGCGCGGATAGACGTCCAGGATGGATTGCAGCGACTTGGCGGCATGGCTGTCCGGCACGACCCCGGCATTGGTCATGACCCGCGCCGCGCTCTGGCGTACGCGCGGAATGTCCGACACGGCGGCGGCATAGGCCGAGGCCGTATAGAGTCCGAGAAAACGCGCCTCGCCGATGACGCGCCCCTGGTCGTCGAACCGTTTGACGGCCACGTAGTCCAGCCAGGCCGGCCGGTGGACCGTGGAGCGTGTCATGGCCTTGGTGACGAGCACCAGGTCATCCGAGTCGATCAATGCCACCGCCTCGGGCGGCAGCCGGGTCTCCGCGCTTTGCGCCGTGCCACGCAGGATGCCCAGCCCCGATTGCGGCCGCGCGACAAGCACAACGCCGTCCGGGTCATAACGCAAATCGTAGTCACGCGCGCCCAGGAACGTGAAATGCCGGTCCTCCAGCCACTGGAGGAAGGCGATGCCTTCGTGGCGCGTGGCATTCGCCTGCGGCGTGCTGGCGGCCGCCGCGCATACCTCGCGCACGCGCTGGCACATGGCATGCCAGTCGTGTACGGCGGCGCGCACGTCGCCCAGTACGCGTTCGAGTTCGGCGGCCAGACGTGCGGATTCGGCGGCACCGACGATGCGGTCGCATTCGACCATGATCAGCGACTCGACACCTGCCTTGCTGGCCGCGCTGCTTGCCGCATCAGTGCGCCCGATGCTGTCGATGCGGCCGCTGT
>JAYVRP010000989.1:0-3348 GCA_043776215.1 Rhodoferax sp.
AACCTGGCCAACCCGACACCGCAGGCGGAGAGCCTGGCCATCCTGGACGCCGCCGTCGCCGGGGGCATCAACCTGATCGATACCAGCAACAGTTACGCCAGCGGTGAGGCCGAACGGCTGATCGGAAAATGGCTGGGCACCCGCGCGCGGCGCGATGACGTGCTGGTTGCCACCAAGGTGTTCTACCCCACCGGCACGGGCGTGAATGATCGCGGGCTGACGCGCCACCACATCCTGCGCGCCTGCGAAGACTCCTTGCGCCGGCTGAACACCGATTGCATCGACCTCTACCAGACTCACCGCCCGGACCCCGACACACCGCTGGACGAAACCCTGCACGCGCTCGACACCCTGGTGCGTGATGGCAAGGTGCGCTACATCGGCACCAGCACCACGCCGGCATGGCAGGTGGTGGAGGGCCAACACGTCAGCCAGCGCCACAACCTGGTGCGGTTTGCCAGCGAGCAGTCGCCCTACAACCTGCTGGAACGGCGCATCGAAAACGAACTGGTGCCCGCCTGCCAGAAGCATGGCGTGGCCCTGTTGACCTGGTCACCCATGGCCATGGGCATGCTGGCCGGTCGGTATGCAGCCGCCGACAGCCCGCCCACCGACAGCCGCGCCACGCTGCGGGGTGGCATCTACGCCGAACGGGTGACCGGTCGCGGGGTCGACGTGGGCCTGCAGTTTGCCGCCCTGGCGCGCGCCGCGGGCCATGACCCGGCGCAACTCGCCTACCTGTGGGTGAAAGACCAGCCGGGCGTGACCGCACCGATCATCGGGCCGCGCACGCTGGCCCAGCTGCACCAGGCCTTGCCGGTGGCCGACATGCAGCTGTCCGACGAGATGCGCCGGGCGTGTGACGCGCTGGTGGCGCCGGGCAGCGTGGTGGCGAGCTTTTTCAACACGGCGGCCTGGATGAAGTGGAAGTTCGCGTGAATGCATTGCCGGGCTGCTCGCACGCTCTGGTGCGGGCAGTTGCACGGCCCGCGCGTCGTCGCCCGGGCTCAATGCAGCCGCTTCGCCGCATCACAGCGCTTCACCCCCCGCGCATGTGCCAGCTCGTTCGCCGCGAGCCCGAGCGCACGCATGCCGGCGGCGATCTGATCTGCGGCAATCGACGACAGCCGTAGCCGGAAAAACGGACAGGGGTAAGGTGGTTTGGCGAAGAACACATCGCCGGCTTCGATCAGCACGCCATGACTGCGCGCCATCTGCGCCAGCTCGCCTGCATCCACCCACGCCGGCGCCCGGACCCAGATCGATGCGCCGCCCTGGGGCGGGGCAAACTGGAAGTCCGGCAGGTGCTCGCGCAGCGCCTCGGTTGCCAGACGCAGCCGCTCCTGCATCGCCAGGTTCACGCGCCGCGTGTGCGACTCATGGTGCCCCAGCGACAGGAACAGGGCAAAGGCATGCTGCAAAAAGGCGCTCGGGTGGCGCAGCATGGTGTGCCGGATCAGCCGCAGTTCCTGGACCAAGGCCCGTGGCGCCACGATGTAACCCAGGCGCAGCGCGGGTGACAGGCTCTTGGACACCGAGCCGACGTAGATCACACGGCCAGCCCGGTCCAGGCTCTTGAGCGCCGGCATCGGTTCGCCATGGTACAGGTTCTCGGCCTCGTAGTCGTCTTCGATGATGACAAAGTCCTGCAGTTCGGCCTTGCGTAGCAGCCACTGGCGGCGCTCCAGACTCAGTGTGGCGGTGGTCGGGCTCTGGTGCGAGGGTGTGACGAACAGGTAGTCCACGGCAGGCAGGGCGTCGACCACCAGGCCGTCCTCGTCCACGGCCAGTTCGACCCATTGCGGACGGCGCATCGAAAAGCTGTTGCGCGCATGCGGGTGGCCGGGCTCTTCCAGGCCGACCCGGGTGCGCTTGTCGAACAAAGCTTCGCCCAGCAGGTAGTAGGCGTTCTGGGTTCCGACCGTGACCAGAATCTCATCCTTGAGCGCGAACACGCCGCGCCGTGGCAGCAGCCGGGTGCGGACCTGCTCGATCAGCTCGGGCACGTCGTCGATTTCCAGGTCGGGTGTCCAGTGCGGCAACTGCGAGCGCGCCAGGCTGCGCACGCAGCACTCGCGAAAGTCCTCGGTCGGGAACAGGTGCGGGTCGTGCGTGCCGTAGATGAAAGGGTAGGGATACGCGCTCCACTGTTCCGGCTTGGCCAGCGTGGGCCGGTCGACCAGCGAGCGCAGGACGCGGCCCGTCCAGTCGGGCGCCTGGCCCCGGTGGCCCGACAGGGGCTCGGCCTGTGGCGCATGGACCGGGCGCGAGTTGGGCGCCACGAACACGCCGCTGCGTGCGCGCGCCTGCAGGAAACCTTCGTCCACCAGTTGCAGATAGGCCGAGGTGACGGTATTGCGACTGAGCCCCAATGAAACAGCGAGTTCACGCGACGAAGGCAGGGGCGCGCCCTGTCCCAGACGACCTTCCAGGATGGCCTGGACGATCGCGAGCCGCAAGCGGCCCTGCAGGGTCAGGGCGTTGTGGTCGGGCAGCTCGAACAGCTGCGCCCACTGGATGGTGCGGAGGTTGGCCATGGAGGTGTGCCAGTTTATCTGCGCCGCAGCTCTGGCTTGGTCGAATCCTCCGATCTGGCCCTTTCATGCGGTGACCGGATTGCCTACCCTTCGCTCTCCCCACACCAATTTCAATGTCCGGAGAATCCATGAGCGAGACTTTTGCGCCTGTCACCACCACCACGCTGGAAGCGTTCAGCGCTGCCTGGAACCGCCACGACATCGATGCGCTGATGGCTTTCATGACCGACGACTGCGTGTTCATGACCGCGGCCGGCCCGGATGCCTGCGGCACGCGGCATGTCGGCGCAGAGGCCGTGCGCAAGGCATTTCCGGGCGCCTGGGTGGCCTCGCCCGACGCGCAGTGGCGCAATGGCACCCATGTCGTTCAGGGTGACTTCGGTGTCTCACAGTGGACCTTCACCGGCACCGCAGCCGACGGCAGCCGCATTGAGTCCGATGGGGTGGACATCTTCACTTTCCGCAACGGAAAGATTGCGGTGAAGAACGTTTTTCGCAAGACCCGGCCCAACCTGCCGGCCGCCAGGTAGGGGCGCGCCGGCATGTCGATGACGCAACCCCTGTCCTTCACCACCCAGTCAACGTCGGGGGACCAGCGCTACGACCCGCGGTACGACCCGCTCGTCGACCGTACCCCGGGGGCCGGGCGGGCCTACGCGCCGACCTACTGGGTCGCCAGCGCCGGCGCGCCGCCGCCCGATGACGGCCCGGTCCGTTCCGACATGGATGCCGACGTGGTGGTCATCGGCTCGGGCTCGACCGGCATTTCCACGGCGCTTTACCTGGCGCAGGAGCACGGCATACGGGCGGT
>JAYVRP010000990.1:0-3344 GCA_043776215.1 Rhodoferax sp.
TCGTTCATGCCGGCATCCAGGCAGCGTGCCTTGTCCTCGGCAAAGGCATTCGCCGTCATGGCCAGGATCGGGGTATTCCGGTAAGCGGGAAATTCCCGGACCTGCCGCGTTGCATCGGTGCCGTTCAGGTTCGGCATCTGCATGTCCATCAGAATGAGCGCAAAGGCGTTTACTTTGACCATGCGCACGGCCTGAACACCGTCTTCGGCACTATCGACGATGAGTCTGCTAGCTTCCAGAAGATCCTTGGCGATTTCCAGATTGATCGGTTCATCGTCGACGAGCAGAACCCGGCGGCCGCTATGGCGCTCGCGGATCAGGTGTTCGGCGTGGGCATCGTCTGTCTGTGCTCGGCTGCTCTTCCGTCTTTCGTTCTTCCTCAGACCGGCGGTGAACCAGAAGGTGCTGCCAACCCCCAGCGTGCTGTCGACACCGGTTTCACCACCCATCATCCCGGCCAGCCGCCGGGTAATCGCCAGCCCCAGCCCGGTGCCGCCATACTTGCGCGTGGTGGAACCATCCGCTTGTGTGAACTCCTGGAACAGGCGCCCGATCTGCTCCGCGGTCATGCCGATCCCGGTGTCGCTGACCGTGAATCGCAAAGTCAGCGCCTGCGCGTCGCTGTCCTGGACATGGATGATGAGCTTGACATGACCGTGGTGGGTGAACTTCACCGCGTTGGACAGCAGGTTCGTGATGACCTGCCCCAGTCGCATTGCGTCGCCCATCAGCGCACCACTTTCTCCCAGCAAACGCGGCTCGCTCACGTCGAAGAGCAGCTCGATGTCCTTTTCATGCGCGCGCTGGCGCAACAGGGACAAGGATTGCCCGGCAACATCCTCCACGCGGAACCGGCCCAACTCGAGTTCGAGCCGGCCAGCCTCCACCTTCGAAAAATCCAGAATGTCGTTGATGATGCCCAGCAGCGACCGGGCGGCGTCGTGGATCTTGCTGACGTAGTCGTGTTGGCGCGTGTTGAGCGGGGTCTTGAGTGCCAGGTAGGCCATGCCCAGGATCGCGTTCATGGGCGTACGGATTTCATGGCTCATATTGGCCAGGAACATCGACTTCGCATGGGTGGCGTGTTCCGCCTGCTTGCGTGCGACCTCCAGCTCCGCCTGCACCGAGGCCCGGTGTTCGATATCGTCCTCGATGGCCTGCGCCATCGAGTCGACCGTCCGGCCCAACGCCGTCAACTCATCGAATCCGCGAAGTTGCCCTGTGCGCGTCGCATAGTCGCCTTCTGCCAGACTGTCTGCACTTTTGCCAAGCCGATGAATCGGTACCAGCACGTTCTGCCGAATCACCCGCAAGGCCAGCACCGCCATCAGGATGGTTGCGGCCATGATGACCAGAGACAACACGATCCAGTGCTCCAGTGCGCTGCCCGCCTTTGTCACCTCGTCGTTGGTTCGCCGGTCGGTCATGGAGACCAAAGCCGCAACCGCCGTGGACAGGTCCGCCTTCAGGGCGTTGTAGGTGTCGCTGTGCACCAGTTGGCTTGCATAGTCCAGGCGGACGGGGCCATCGGTGACAAATTCTTCTTTTTTGGGGTCGTACAAGCCCTGTGTGGCCGCGAATGCCTTTTGCTCGACCTTGTTCATTGCGGCGGTGGCATCGAGCACGCGCCGCAATGCTGCCAGTTCAAGGTCGCTGAATCCCCGGGACTTCATGACGTCGCCGATGGATCGCCTGGCGCCCTCCTTGGGGAGCGTGTGTGGGATGCGCCCCGCGATGACGTCGTCCCAGTAAGGGCCAGAATTGAAGTTGGCGGGCGCCACTTTTTCACCCTGGCGAATCTCCAGGATGTCGTAGTAATACAGCAGGTAACGTGACTCCCCCGTCGACGTATAGGCCCGGACCAGGCGCGCGAGTTGTTCGGTTTCCTGCTGCAAGTCATTGGCCAGCGCCAATGCACTTTGTCGGTGGTCCTGCGCGGCGACGACGGCGTCGTAGGAGCGTGTGATCAGAACCAGCACCAGCGCGTTGGCCCCCAATACGAGCAGTGCCACGGTAAAGAACCACGACGACACCTTGCGCAGACGCATCGGATGGCTCCGTCAGACCGGGGTCTGGCTTGCAGTCGCCAGGTCACCGTGGACGAGGTAGGCCGGTGTCGGGCGATGGAAACCCTTGAGCTGCAATTCGCCGACCGACTCGGTGCGGGCCAGGTCGGCGACGAACCCCTGCACGCGTTGTGACACCAGGATCTGCCCGCCTGTGGCCTCACCGCACAGACGCGCAGCCAGGTTGGTCACGGTCCCGATCACGCCGTAGTCGCGGCGGCCCTCGAAACCGATGGCGCCGATGGTGGCATAACCCTGCGCCACGCCGATACCCATGGACAGTGCGTAGCCACGCTTCTGCCAGCCCTGCACCAGCGTCTTGAAGCGTTCCTGCATGGCCATCGCCATCTGCACCGCCACCCAGGCCGGGTTGTCGATCTCCACAGGGTCGTTGAAGTAGATCATCATGCCGTCACCCGCGAAATGCTCCAGGGTGCCACCGTAGTCCATCACCATCTTTCCCATGCCCACGTGGTACTCGCCCAGAACCCGCATCACGTCTTCGGGGTCCGACGTCTCGGTGAATGCCGTGAACCCGCGCAGGTCGACGAAGACGGCGGCCACTTCACGGCGATGACTCTTGAGCGGATCATCAGCCGCCCCCGACAGCAGGACGTCCACCACCGACGGCGAGAAAAAGCGTTTGAGTCGGCCCAGGCGCTCCAACTCTCCGACGCCCTGGGTGACACGCTGCTCCAGCGTGCGGTTGAACTCCGACAACTCCAGCGCCTGCGCTTCCAGGCGGGCGACCATACCCTGCAGTTCACGTGCCTGCGCCGACACGGCGAGGTGGGTCTTCACGCGCGCTTTGACGATCGGCGGGCTGACGGGTTTGGTCACGTAGTCCACGCCACCCAGCTCCAGGCCTCTGGTTTCGTCGTCCACCTCCCCCATGGCCGTGACAAAGATCACCGGTATGTCGCGTGTCGCCGGGTTGGCCTTGAGCCGCTCACAGACGTCGTAACCACTGATGCCGGGCATCATGATGTCCAGCAGGATCAGGTCCGGTGGAGGGGCCGCAAACGCCAGCTCCAGTGCCCTCTCGCCGTGGATGGCGACCTTGGTCCGGTAGTCCCCCTTGAGGATCTCCACCAGCAGGTCGAGATTCGCGGGCGTGTCATCGACGATCAGGACCGTGGGCCGGTGGCTAGCAGCGGGAGCGGGCATGGACTTCCTTTCACCACGGTGTTGGCGCTGGGTGGATTATGGGGGTGGCGCAGTGGCCTTCCCGAATGAAAATCTGCCCTGTTGGGTGACCGGGCGGAGCTCACGCCTGCG
>JAYVRP010000991.1:0-3340 GCA_043776215.1 Rhodoferax sp.
GACAAACGCTCTTACGTGCGTGCGGCCTCGGTCCAGGCCTGCCTGCGGGCCGGGGGCAAACACAACGACCTGGAAAACGTGGGGTACACCGCACGCCACCACACCTTTTTCGAGATGCTGGGCAACTGGAGCTTTGGTGACTACTTCAAACGCGAGTCTCTCACCTGGGCCTGGGAGCTGTTGACCCAGGTCTACCAGCTACCGGCCGACAAGTTGTGGGCCACCGTCTATATCGACGACGACGAGGCCTACAACATCTGGACCCGCGACATCGGCCTGCCGCCCGAACGGGTGGTGCGTATCGGCGACAACAAGGGCGCCCGGTACGCCTCCGACAACTTCTGGATGATGGCCGATACCGGCCCCTGCGGGCCATGCAGCGAAATCTTCTACGACCATGGCCCCGGGGTGGCAGGCGGCCCGCCCGGCTCACCCGATGCCGATGGCGATCGTTACATCGAGATCTGGAACAACGTGTTCATGCAGTTCGACATGCAGGCCGACGGCTCCGTGAAACCCCTGCCCGCGCCCTGCGTGGACACCGGCATGGGCCTGGAGCGCCTGGCCGCCATCCTGCAACACAGGCACAGCAACTACGAGATCGACCTGTTCGATGTGCTCATCCGCGCTGCGGCACGGGAAACCGGCTGCACCGACCTGGCCAACAACTCGCTCAAGGTGATTGCCGACCATATCCGTGCCACCGCCTTCCTTGTCAGCGACGGTGTGATTCCCGGCAACGAAGGGCGTGGTTATGTGCAGCGGCGCATCATTCGCCGTGCCATCCGCCACGGCTACAAGCTGGGCCAGAAGATACCGTTTTTTCACAAGCTGGTGGGCGACCTGGTGGCCGTGATGGGCGAGGCCTACCCGGCCATGGCGGCGCAGCAGCAACGCATCACCGAGGTGCTCAAGGCCGAGGAGGAGCGTTTCTTCGAGACCCTGGAAAACGGCATGCAGATCCTCGATGCAGCGCTGGCGGGTGGCGTGGGCCAGTTGCCTGGTGATGTGGCCTTCAAACTGCACGACACCTTCGGTTTTCCGCTCGACCTGTCGGCCGATGTCTGCCGCGAGCGCGGTCTGTCGGTGGACGAAGCCGGGTTTCACGCTGCGATGGACCGCCAGAGGGCGCAGGCGCGCGCGGCCGGCAAGTTCAAGATGGACAAGGCGCTGGAGTACACCGGCCAAAGCAACGAGTTCGTCGGTTACGACGCGCTGACCGAGGATGCTTCGGTGACTGCCTTGTTCGTCGATGGCGCACCGGTGAACCAAATATCGGCTGGTCAAGCTGCGGTGGTGGTGCTGGCTGCCACGCCGTTTTATTCCGAGAGTGGCGGTCAGGTCGGCGACCGGGGTGCGATCTTCACCGAGAGTGCGATGTTCGACGTGGCTGACACGCAGAAGATCAAGTCGGATGTGTTCGGCCACCATGGCAGCCTGTCCGCTGGCACGCTGGCAGTGGGCGACAAGGTCACCGCCCACGTCGATGCAGCCACGCGCTCTGCCACCGTGCGCAACCACTCGGCCACCCACCTGATGCACAAGGCCCTGCGCGTCGTGCTTGGTACCCACGTGCAGCAAAAGGGCAGCCTGGTGAATGCCGAGCGCACGCGCTTCGACTTCACCCACAACGCACCGGTGACGGACGAGCAGGTACACGCCATCGAGGCACTGGTGAATGCCGAGATTCTGGCCAACGCCGCCACGCAGTCGCGCGTGATGGACATCGAGTCGGCCAAGAAGACCGGCGCCATGATGCTGTTTGGCGAGAAATACGGCGACGTGGTACGCGTGCTCGACATCGGCAACACGACCGAGCTCTGCGGCGGCACCCATGTGCAACGCACGGGTGACATCGGTCTGTTCAAGGTGGTGGCCGAAGGTGGTGTCGCCGCTGGTGTGCGCCGCATCGAAGCGGTGACCGGCGAAGGGGCTCTTGCGTACCTGCAGTCTCTGGAGGCGACGGTGACGCAGGTGGCGGGCGCGGTCAAGGCGCCAGTGGCCGAACTCCACGAGCGCGTCAGGAACCTGCTCGACCAGGTGAAGCAACTGGAAAAGGAAATTGCCGCGCTCAAGGGCAAACTCGCGTCCAGCCAGGGCGACGAACTTCTGCAACACGCGGTGATTGTCAAGGGCGTCAAGCTGCTGGCAGTGCGACTGGACGGCGCCGATGCGAAGACCCTGCGCGAGAGCATGGACAAGCTCAAGGACAAACTCAAGAGCGCCGTGATTCTTCTGGCCACCGTGGACGGTGCCAAGGTGCAACTCGCCGCTGGCGTCACGCCCGACCTGGTGGGCCGCATCAAGGCCGGAGAACTGGTGAACTTCGTGGCGGGCCAGGTGGGTGGGAAAGGCGGTGGCAAGGCCGATATGGCCATGGCCGGCGGGACCGAACCCGGCAAGCTGGCGGCTGCCATTGCGAGTGTGCTGGGCTGGGTGACCGAGCGCCTTTGACGCCGCCCTGGACCGGGATTGGCAGGTGTCAGCGGGCGTCGATCGCCATCACCCCGGTGCCCTTGTTGCCGTGGCCCGCGGCGATCAGGGCATCCATGCGCGCGGCAATTCCTGGCAATGCGGCCAAGGGCCGCTGACCCGCCAACTGCAACATCAGGCCGACGTCCTTGCGCGCCATGCTGAGTTCGAAAGTCGGCGTGAAATTGCGCGTGGCCATGGCCGCGCCGATGTTGGCGGCCATCAGGTTCAGGTCCAGCATGCCGAACAGCTTGGCAGTGTCTGCGGCGTTCACGTCGGCTGCACCCGCCATGGTGATGACGTCGGCGATCACCCCGCCCAGGCCAATGATGAGTGCATTTCCGAACAGCTTGTTCACGGCAGCCAGGTCACTGCGCTCGCCCAGGTAGACCAGCTTCCCTGTCATGCGGGCCAGTTCGTCCCGGACCGACTCGAACAGAGCTGACGGGCCGGATACCAGCATCGAACCCTGCGCAGCGCGTGCGGCTGCAGGGCCCATGAACACCGGGCAGTGCAAGTAGCGGACGCCCTGCGCGTTGAGCCGCTCCAGTCGTGGACCGGTCAAGGCTGGCAGTGTTGTGGTGTGGTCGATGACGACCACATCGGGTGAAAGTCCTGCGAGTGCCTCGGACAGAACGTCTTCCACCACCGCGTCGTCCTTGAGGATCACATGCACGCGCTGTGCGCCGCGCACCGCCTCGGCCGGGCTGCTCGCCACCGTGACCCCGAAGGCCTCCAGCGCGCGGGCTTTCTCGATGGATCGATTCCAGACCGTGACCTTGTCGCCACGTTTGGCGGCGCCCTCCGCGAATGCGGCGCCGAGCAGGCCTGTGCCGAGAAATGCAAGTGGGGTCATGATGAAACTCCT
>JAYVRP010000992.1:0-3334 GCA_043776215.1 Rhodoferax sp.
AGGCCGAGGCGCTGCGCGACGAGGCCGTGCGTGGCGGCGATCAGCCCTATGGCGCGGTGGTGCTGTGCGGCGAACGCATTGTCGGCGCCGCACCAAGCCGGGTGGTCAGCTCCACCGACCCGACCGCGCATGCCGAGATGGAGGCGCTGCGTGATGCCGCCCGGCGTCTGCGCACCCGTGACCTGGCGGGCTGCGTGCTGGTGTCGACCTCGCGAGCGTGTCGCATGTGCGAGGCGGCGGCCGGCTGGGCCGGCATCTCGCGCATGGTCTACGGCGAGTCGCTCACCGACGCCGGGGCGCCACGATGAGGCGCCGCGTGCTGCTCGCGGCTGCCGCCTGGACGGCGCTGGCGCATGCCGAGTCTGCCGCGCTGGTGGCTGCGGCCGAGGCCGGCGACCTGGCCACGCTGCGCCATTTGCTCGACGCCGGCGCCCCGGTGGACGCGCGCGACGCCCGCCGGCGCACTGCATTGCTGGCCGCAACCCATGCCAACCGTATCGATGCCGCGCGGCTGTTGATCGAACGCGGTGCCGACGTCAATGCCAAGGATGACATCCAGGATTCGCCCTTCCTCTACGCCGGCGCGCAGGGCCGGCTGCAGATTCTGCGCCTGACGCTTGCGGCGGGCGCCGATCTGAAGAGCACCAACCGTTATGGCGGCACCGCGCTGATCCCGGCCGCCCACCACGGCCACGTCGAGACAGTGCGCGAGCTACTGAAGACGCGCATCGACGTCGACCATGTCAACCGCCTGGGCTGGACTGCGCTGCTGGAAGCCATCCTGCTGGGCGACGGCGGTGCGGCGCACACCGAGATCGTGCGACTGCTGCTTGCGGGCGGCGCCAACCCGCAGCGCGCCGATGCGCAGGGGGTCACCCCGTTGGCCCACGCCGGGCAGCGCGGCCAACATGCGGTTGTCGACAGTCTGCGCCGCGCCGGCGCCACGCGCTGAGCGTCGCATGCACCAATGCGGCGCCGTGTCGTCCTCCAACTGACCTCTGCCCTGGTCAGCAGCATGAGCGCCCCACTCCGTGCCGCCGATGCGGCCCGCCCCGCGCTGGCGTCGTACTACGACTTGCACATGGCCCTGCTCGACGGGGTGGCCTATGCCTGGCAGGGGCGCGGCATGCCGCGGCGCCAGCGCGCGAATGTCGTTGCGGTGGGAGTGAGCCGGCTGGCGTGTTTCGCCTTGCTGGGCGAGGGCAGCCTGCACACCTGGGGCGCAGCCGCAGATCCGGCGACGCTGGTGCGACCGGATGTGGCCGGGTTCGCGGCCGGCGAGTCCGGTTGGTTTGCGCTCGATCGCGAGCATATGCTGTGGCATGCGAGCGGCACGGCGGCCGCACGGCGCGTGACCAGCGCGGTGCGAGTGGCCTGCATCGGCGACGGTGCCGACTACTTCATCGGCCAAGATGGCAGGCTGTTCGTCAAGGGCCTGGCGCATCGCGGCCAGTACGGAGATGGGCGCCTCGTCGCGACTACGGACTATGTCGCCACCGCCGACGACGCAGTGGTGGTGAAGGCGCACACCGGCCATGCGTTGTACCTGCGTCGAGATGGCACGGTCATGGGCACGGGTGGCAACCGCTTTGGCCCCTTGTCGCGTCACGGCCTGGGTGACAAGGCCGACCGCTGGGGCCCGATCTTCGAAGGCGCGCGGGCCATCACCACCGGATCGCGGCATTCACTGGCGATCCGGCACGACGGCAGCCTGTGGGCATGGGGCGAAGGTTTCGGCATCGATCCGGCCAAGGTGTTCGACGGCGTCGCCGAAGTCGCCGCCGGTGACACGGCGACCATTGCATTGACGGCAGACGGGCGCCTTTGGCAATGGGATGCGGGCACCTCGCCCAGGCGGCTGTATCCCGTCTGAGAGTAACCCGATTCCGGTATCTGGAGCCCGTGGCGCTTTCTTGACGTGCTTCACCGGACGGACCCAAACCGTCATCAGGCCTGCGCCAGCACCGGCCGCATTGTTACCCCGCGTGTGTCCGCCACCAACCCGGCGGTGCAGCACATCGGTATCTGGCGTGCCGGGAGGGACATCGGCGCCTGAAAGAAGGCCGAGGGTGGAGCTGAGCAGAGGCACAACCGGGCACAATGCAAACTCCGTCCAGGCAGAAATCCGATCAGGTGACAAATTGATCCAGCAACCAGACTCGCATCTCGCCGATACCGACTTGTTTTCGCGGCTTGAGGGCATCAAGGCCTGCGTCGATATCGGCGGCACCAAGGTCGCGGTGAGTGTGGCCGACGCGCGTGGCCTGCATGCACGCGTGGTCGAACCCACTGCCAAAGAGGGCCCCAGCGACGCGCTCGGGCAGCAGGTTTTGCGCATGATCGCCAGCAGTTGTGCCGGTGCCGGCGTGGCTGCGGCGGATGTCTCCTCGGTGGGGGTTTCATCCTGCGGGCCCTTCGTCATCCGCGACGGATGTGTGGAGCTGGCCGCACCCAATATCTGCGGCGGCCTGGCCGGCCCGGCGCGTGGCCTGCCCAATACGTGGATGAGTGCGGTTCTCGAAGCACCCTTGCGTGCGCAGTTTCCACATGTGCGGGTGGCCAACGACGGCATTGCCGCGCTGGAGGCCGAGCGCCGCTGGGGCGCCCTGCAAGGCCTGGAGCACTGTGCCTATGTGACCTGGAGCACCGGCATCGGCATGGGCCTGTGCGTGGATGGCCACGTGCTGCGCGGCAAGAATGGCAACGCCGGCCATGCCGGCCACATGTTCGTCAGCGACAACAACGATGCCTTGTGCGGCTGCGGCAATATCGGCGACGTGGAGGGCCTGATCGCGGGCAATGCGATACCGCGGCGCTTCTCGGCGCAGGGCTATACAGACGCCGCGACCTTGCTCGTGGCTGCCGGCGCCGGTGAAGCGCGCGCGCAGGTGCTGGTGGACGACCTGTGCCGTGTCATGGGCCGCACCTTGTACAACCTGGTGGTCACGCTGGATTTGCAGCGCATCAGCATGGGCGGCAGCGTGTTCTGGTACCACCGCGATTTCCTGCTGCCGAAGGTGCGGGCCCACATCGACGGCAAGCTCGGGGCCCTGACGCAGGGGTTCGAACTGGTCGCCGCCGGCCTGGGTGACAAAGTGGGCGATTACGCGGCGCTGGCGCTGGTGCGGTGACGCTTCGGTTCAGGAGGTGATGGTCCAGACGTGCTTGCATTTCTTGCAACACACCGTGGCATCTCCGTTGCGCTGGTCTTCGTCGACCAGCGTCAGGCTGCCATAGACGGTGCATTGCGGGCAATTGGCCTGGTTGGCCACCTCCTCGGCATGCATCAGCAGGTACAGGTAGCGGCGCAGGGCCCACAAGCCGATGCCACCGC
>JAYVRP010000993.1:0-3331 GCA_043776215.1 Rhodoferax sp.
TTCCTGCGGCCCAACGACCTGATGTGGAACTACGTCGTGGGCAATTACCTCAAGGGCGAGACCCCTCCAGCCTTTGACCTGTTGTACTGGAACAGCGACGGCACCAACCTTCCAGGCCCCTTTTATGCCTGGTACCTGCGCAACACTTATCTCGAAAACCGGTTGGTGAAGCCGGGCCAGGCGACGGTCTGCGGCGAGAAGGTGGACTTCCGCAAACTCGACGACCTGCCGGCCTACATCTACGGCTCGCGTGAAGACCATATCGTGCCCATTGGCGGGGCGTATGCGTCGACGCAGTACCTGCCCGGCAAGAAGCGTTTCGTCATGGGCGCGTCGGGCCACATTGCGGGTGTCATCAACCACCCCGCCAAAAACAAGCGCAGCCACTGGATCGGTACCGTCGACAAGTTTCCGCCCAAGGTGGAAACCTGGATCGCCAGCGCCAAGGAACATCCTGGCAGCTGGTGGCCTGACTGGGCTGCCTGGATCAAGAGCCACAGTGGCAAGCAGGTCGCAGCCCCCAAGACCTACGGCCGTGGCAAATACAAGGCCATCGAGGCAGCACCCGGCCGTTACGTCAAGGCCAAGGCCTGACATTCCCCGCAAAGTTTTAACTCAGGAGACATTTCAATGGAAGATATCGTCATCGTTGCAGCCGCCCGGACGGCCGTCGGCAAATTCGGCGGAAGCCTGGCCAAGATTGCAGCACCGGAACTCGGTGCGATTGTGATCGCCGAGGTGCTCAAGCGCAGTGGTTTGGCCTCCGACCAGATCGGGGAAGTCATCATGGGTCAGGTGCTCGCGGCCGGTGCCGGCCAGAATCCTGCGCGCCAATCGGTGATCAAGAGCGGCCTGGCGCAGGCGACGCCGGCCCTGACCATCAACGCGGTGTGTGGTTCGGGTCTCAAGGCGGTGATGCTGGCGGCCCAGGCCGTGGCATATGGCGACAGCGACATCGTGATCGCCGGCGGCCAGGAAAACATGAGTGCGTCGCCCCACGTGCTGATGGGTTCCCGAGACGGGCAACGCATGGGTGACTGGAAGATGATCGACTCCATGATCGTGGATGGCTTGTGGGATGTGTACAACCAATATCACATGGGCATCACCGCTGAAAACGTGGCGCGCAAATACGGCATCGGGCGCGACGCGCAGGACGCACTGGCCCTGGCCAGCCAGAAAAAAGCGGCCGCCGCCCAGGAGGGCGGACGCTTCGCGGACGAGATTGTGTCCGTCAGCATTCCGCAGCGCAAAGGCGACCCCGTTGTTTTTTCCGCCGATGAATTCATCAACAAGAAGACCAGCGCAGAGGCCCTGGCCGGCTTGCGGCCCGCGTTCGACAAGGCCGGTGGCGTGACCGCCGGCAATGCATCGGGCATCAACGATGGTGCTGCCGCCGTGATGGTGATGTCGGCGAAGAAGGCTGCCGCACTGGGCCTCACGCCACTCGGCCGTATCGCCAGTTTCGCCACCAGCGCGCTCGATCCGGCCTACATGGGGATGGGCCCCGTGCCGGCTTCCACCAAGGCGCTGCTGCGTGCGGGCTGGAAGGCTCAGGATCTGGACCTGCTCGAAATCAACGAGGCATTTGCCGCGCAGGCCTGTGCCGTGAACCAGGAAATGGGCTGGGACACCTCCAAAGTCAACGTCAATGGTGGCGCCATTGCCATCGGGCACCCGATTGGCGCGTCCGGATGCCGCATACTGGTCACGTTGCTGCATGAAATGCAGAAGCGCGATGCAAAAAAAGGCATCGCGTCTTTGTGTATTGGCGGCGGCATGGGCGTTGCGCTCACGATCGAGCGTTAAGTTTCGCAAGTCAGATTCATAAATCCAATCAAAGAGGAACACATCATGAACAAAAAAGTAGCGTACGTCACGGGTGGCATGGGTGGCATCGGAACCGCCATCTGCCAGCGTCTGCACAAGGAAGGCTTCACGGTCATTGCGGGCTGCGGCCCCACGCGTGACCATGTCAAATGGATCACCGAGCAGGCGGCACTGGGCTACACATTCCACGCATCGGTCGGCAATGTGGGTGACTGGGATTCCACCGTCGCCGCATTCACCAAGACCCGGGCCGAGCACGGGTCGATCGATGTGCTGGTCAACAATGCCGGCATCACGAAGGACCGCATGTTCCTGAAAATGACGCGCGAAGACTGGGACGCGGTGATCGAAACCAACCTGAATTCGATGTTCAATGTGACCAAGCAGGTCGTTCAGGACATGGTGGACAAGGGATGGGGCCGCATCGTCAACATCTCGTCAGTGAATGGCGAGAAGGGCCAGGCGGGGCAGACCAACTACTCCGCGGCCAAGGCCGGTATGCACGGCTTCACCATGGCATTGGCACAGGAGCTTGCCACCAAGGGTGTCACTGTCAACACGGTGAGCCCCGGTTACATCGGCACGGACATGGTCAAGGCAATCCGCGAGGATGTATTGGCCAAGATTGTCGGCACGATTCCGGTCAAGCGTCTGGGCGAACCCAGCGAGATCGCGTCCATCATCGCCTGGCTGGCCTCCAACGAAGGTGGTTACTCCACCGGCGCCGACTTCTCGGTGAACGGTGGCCTGCACATGGGCTGAACGGGGTTGGAGCAGTTCGTGCCCAGTCCCCTGACCCCGCTGCGGCGGGGTTTTTCATGATCGACGTTCCGACCTACCTCCACTACGTCGCGGGGTTCGAAGGCTTGTTGTCGCAAGGCCGCAAGCAGTTGCCGCTCGCCATGCCACGCCCCGAACTTGCCGATGTGGCGGCCGATGCGCCGGTGTGTCTGCTGTTCTCGCCCCATCCCGATGACGAGGCCATCAGCGGCGGGCTGGCCTGGCGCTTGCGGCGTGAGTGCGGGTGGCGGGTCGTCAATATTGCCGTGACCCTGGGCAGCCATCGCGCCCGGCGCACGGAGCGCTGGAGCGAACTGACTGCCTGCTGCGGGTATCTGGGTTTCGAACTGGCCAGCGCCTCGGGCGAGGCTGTGGACGGGCTGGAGAGGGTGGTTCCGCAAACCGTGCAACAGGACGCCGCCCATTGGGCGCACTGTGTGGTGCAGGTTGCCGAACTACTGCGCTTGCACCGACCGGCCTTGGTCATTTGCCCCCATGACAATGACGGTCACGCAGCCCATGTCGGAACCCATTTGCTGGTGATGCACGCGCTGCGCCAGGTTGGCACTGCCGTGTCGCCGCATGTTGCTTTGGCCGAGTTCTGGAACACCCAGTCGAACCCTGGCCTGATGGTGCAGTTGTCGACGCCGGACGTCGCCGCCCTGGTGACGGCGCTCAGTCTGCATGAGGGCGAAGTCGCGCGCAATCCGTACCAGTTGAC
>JAYVRP010000994.1:0-3327 GCA_043776215.1 Rhodoferax sp.
CAGGGTGATAACAAGCAGTTTCTTCATGCGGATTCTTTCCAGAACGGAGGGTTCATGCAGCACCGTCGGGCGCCGGTCTGCACAGCCCCGTATTATCACCCCCGGCCCCTCTGTGCGGGCCCACCCTCCCCATGAGCCTGCTGCTGCACATCGACCAACTGACAACCGCCTCCGCCACACTGGTGCGCGACCTGACCCTTCGGGTCGACAGGGGCAATATCCATACCGTGATGGGGCCCAGCGGTTCCGGCAAGTCGAGCCTGCTGGCGGCCGTGGTCGGCACTCTGCCGCCAGGCGTGTTGTTCAAGGGTTCGGTCGCGCTGCTGGGCCGGCGTATCGACCACCTGCCAACCGAACAACGTCAGGTCGGCATCCTGTTCCAGGACGATCTGTTGTTTGCGCATATGACCGTCGAGGAGAACCTGCTCTTTGGTGTACCGCCGGGGCCGCTGGCGCAGCGGCGCGCGCGCGTGGCGCAAGGCCTGCGCGACCTGGAAATGGGCAACTTCGCCCTGGCCGATCCGGCCACACTCTCGGGTGGGCAACGCGCCCGCGTGGCACTGATGCGGGCCTTGCTGGCGGATCCGCTGGCCCTGCTGCTGGACGAGCCCTTCTCCAAACTGGACACCGAATTGCGCGCCCGCGTGCGCGATTTCGTGTTTGCCCTGGTAAGAAGACGGCAGATTCCCGTACTGATGGTGACCCATGATGCCAACGACATCGCCGACCCGGCGCATGTGACGCGTCTGGGCTAGAGGTTCCACGGCCCATGTTCGACCGACTCGCCACTGGCCTGATCAGCCCGGCCGTCCAACGACTGGCACGGCAATTGGTGCGCGCCGGTGTAGGGGCCAACCAGATGACATTGGCCGGTTTCGGTATCGGGGTGGTCGCTGCGTGGCTGGTCGGATCGCAGCACTACCTGGCCGCCATCGGCGCGATCCTGGGTTCGCGCCTATGCGACGCACTGGACGGTGCGATGGCGCGTGAAACGCGGGTGACCGATGCCGGTGGCTTCCTGGACATCGCGCTCGATTTCATTTTCTACGCCGCCATTCCATTGGGTTTTGCATTCGCCGACCCCGAACGCAACGCGCTGGCAGCCGCCACCCTGCTGGCGGCCTTTGTCGGCACCATGTCGAGTTTTCTGGCCTTTGCGGTCCTTGCTGCCAAACGCCAGCTCAGCAACCTGGCATATCCGGACAAATCGTTCTACTTCCTGGGTGGCCTGACCGAGGCCACCGAGACGTTGGCGTTCTTCATCGCGATGTGCCTGTGGCCGCAGCACTTCCCCGTGCTGGCAAATGTGTTCTCGGGCCTGTGCGCCATCACGACCGGTACGCGCATCTGGTGGGGCTGGCGAACCTTCTCCTGACCCCATGGAACAATCGGGGTCATGGCCCATCCCGCCCCGAGCCGCACACCATCCGCTGGCCGCAAACATCTGGTGTTGCTGGGCGCCGGCGCCGGCAACCTGCACCTGCTGGTCCGCCTGGCAACCCGGCCTGTGGCTGGCCTGCAGGTCACTATGGTGTGTGCGATGTCACGCCCGTTCCGCCCGGCCCTGCTCCCGCGCTTCATTGCGGGGCAACGGGCGCTGCAGGACTGCTGCGTGGTGTTGGAGCCGCTGCTGCAACGCGCCGGCGTGCAGCGGCTGACGCGAAGGGTCGCCGTGCTGCAGGCGGCTTCCCACACCGTGGCGCTCGACGATGGCCAGGTGCTGCACTACGACTGGCTCTCGGTGGACACCGGAGCCGAGCAGGACCGGCAGCGCCTGGAAGGTGAATTGCCTGGCGTCCGCGAACATGGGCTTTTCCTGTGCCCGGCAGATGCCTTCGCCGCGTTGTGGCCCCGGGTCACGGAGTTGGCCTCGGGCCGTCTGCGCAGCGTGGCTGTCGTGGGTGACGGCGCGCCTGGGCTGGAAGCGGCGCTGGCGATCCGGCAGCGCCTGCCGCAAGCGGCCGTGACACTGGTCACTGGTGGCGCATCCGCCGGCGCCGATTTCCCGTCGGGGATGGCCTCCCTGATCCGGATGGCCTTGCGCCAGCGCAGGGTCACCGTCCTGCCGGACCGGGCTGTGGCGTTGCGTGCCGGTGAGGTGGTGCTGCAGTGTGGCGCCCGCCTGGCCTGCGATGTGCCGGTCATCGCGATCAGCCGCAAGGCGCCCGCCTGGCTGGCCGACAGCGGACTGGGCGTCGACGCCAGCGGACAACCCATGGCAGACCCGTGCCAGCGCTCTACCAGCCATGGCAATGTATTCCTGGCCCCCGACCTTTCGTTCCGGCCTGGGACGCAGGGCACATACGATGACCTGCACGCCGTGCTGGCTGCGCCGCGGCTCGCGGACAACATCTTGCGCGCGGCTGGCGGCGGGGCAATTCCGCCCGTGGCCCTGCGACCACCGTCCGTGCGGCTGCTCGACTGTGGTGACGGCGCAATGATCGCCGCTTGGGGCCGGTTTGCGCTGCAGGGTCGCTGGGTCGGGCGCTGGGCCGCGCACAGCCTGGCGGCGACCGTGCGCCCGTTCACCAGGGCATCCACCTGAGCATGCAGCCGGTTGTGCGCAGCCTTCAACGATTCCTCAGCTACTCCTGGACCGCACGCTGACGTAGTCGTGTAACAGGGTGTGGATGGTCGATATCCGGTATTCCACCGGGCGCTCGCCAAACGTCAACGCCACACGGTGCACCTCCAGCACCGGCAGGCCAGGCGCCACGCCCAGGACCCGCGCCGTGGCGCGGTCGGCGGCAACGGCGCGCGCACGTTCCTGGGCCCGCAGCACGGTGATGCCAAACTCCGTCTGGTAGAGGCTGTAAATGGTGCTGGGTCGATCAAGCAGGCGTTTCTCGTTGAGACCCTTGAACATCACCGCAGGCACGATGATGCGGTCATACACCACCGCTCGCCCACCAATGGACAAGCGATTCTCGAACCGGATCACCGCCTCGCCCGGCTTGATGCGCAGGGCCGCGGCATCCGCCTCACCCGCCCTTTCGCGCTCGAAGGCCACGCACTCCACGTGCGGGTATTCCACTTGCTGGACCACCTCGCCAAAACGCAGGTCGGGCCGCGGCTCGACATGGAAGAACTGAAACATGAAGCGTTCGCTGTTGTGCACTGCAACGAAGGTACCTTTGCCCTGGCGCCGCACAAGCACATGTTCATGCACGAGTTCATCCACCGCCCTGCGCAAGGTGCCGATACTGACCTGCAGCGCGCGCGCAATGCGGGTCTCGTTGGGCAAGGCCAGGCCTGGTCGGCAGGCACCGGACTCGATCAGACCTTGCAGCGCGCGTTTGACCTGGCGGTACAGGGGCGTGCCGCCGC
>JAYVRP010000995.1:0-3310 GCA_043776215.1 Rhodoferax sp.
CGGCCTGACAGTGGCCGAATGGCGCATGCTCTCGGTGCTGGCCGAAGCGAAGCGGCTGCCATTCGCCGAGCTGGTGGCGCAGTCGGCCACGGACAAATCCCTGGTCAGCCGGGCGCTGCGTCTGCTGGAGAGCCGCAGGCTGGTGCAATTGGAAGCGCAGCCAGGCGCACCACGCAAGGGGCTGGTCTGCCACATCCTGCCGGATGGGCTGGCCTTGTACGAACAGGCCATGCCCATTGCCCGACAACGCCAGGCCGCGATGCTGCACGTGCTGACCCGCGAAGAACGCGAGGTGATGTACCGGGCGCTCAAGAAACTGCACCGCCACTGCCTGCAGGGTGACGACGGCACGCTGGAGAGCTGACGCTGACTGCGGCAGTTCCAGAGCCCGCTGATCTACATCCTCTTCGTTGCCGCAGTCCTGGCCGTGGCGCCAGCGCTTTACGGAATTGTGGCGGTGATCCTGGTGCCCCCAGCGCCCGACCAGACCACCACCGGCAGATCCGAGCAAACGGCGCCCGAGCCAGGCTGTAGGCACAGCCGGCCGGCGCGCATCGGTTGAGCCCGGCTGCTCAAGCGGGTGTTTGAGATTGACCTGGAGCACTGCCCGAACTGCGGTGGGCAGCTCAGGATCATTGCCGCCATTCTCGAATCGGCGGTGATAGAGCGGAACCTCACGCACCTGGGGCTGCAGGCCCGGGCACCGCCCCGGGTGCCGGCGCGCGGAGATCTTCAGCAGGCGGTGTGATCGCGGCCCGGACCCCCGGGCTGCGGGGTGGGGCTGTGCGCCTGGTGTGCGTCGAGCCCGGTGCTGGGCCACGCAGGGCGAGGGTTTACCCAATGTCGAGGCAGATTTCTGGTCAGGCGTTGGGGCTGCGGCTGCCAAGTGCGTGACCGGCCCAGGCCAACATCCCCCCAAGGCCACTTGCGCACCAGATTCGCGTTCAGGCCGTGCGCCATCGCGACCGCAGCGACCGAGGCGCCTGGGCTTCCTTGGGATTGATCGCCGTACCCGCTGCGTCACCAACCTTCAGGGCAACTTGCAGCAATGCTCTCAGGCATTGCGGGGACCGTATAGCCAACGCAAATCAGTCACTGGGGATTCCGCCAGCGACCCGATAACGCCGCCAGCATCCGGCAATTTGCTCAGGAGATGAGCAAGAAGGTCGGTCTCTGGTGCGGCCCAACGGTGCTGGTGGTGCCTGTATTTGACCCCGCGAGGGGTTATCGGCCGGCTTTGGGTCCACCAGCAACGGGTGCGTGGCGACAAATCGTCGCGTAGCGTCTTGAGCCTGGCGCGGGTAGACTTAAGCAGTCTCTGAGGTGAACAACCATGGCTGACCTGATTGCAGATCTCACTGCGAAGGCGCGTGCTCTGCCGCCTGCTGACCGAGTGCAGTTGGCCGAGGATCTCCTCTCGACTGTCCAAGAAGTTGATGAGGAAGGCGAAGCCGCATGGGACGCCAAAATCCGCCGACGCATTGCTGAGATCGATGCGGGAACGGCAAAGTTGATCCCCGCAGAAGAGGTGTTTGCCCAGGTTCGCCGTCTGCTGAAGTGACACGCGTACGTTTCCACGACGTCGCGTTGTCAGAATTGGCGCACGAGGTCGAGTACTTCGCCAAAATCAGCCCTGATCTCGGTGAGCGTTTTGCAGCCGCAGTCGAGCGGGCAGTGAAAATCGCGGCGGAGTTCCCTGAAATGGGTTCACCTCACAAGTTCGGTACGAGGCGAGTTTTCCCGCAGCGCTTTCCTGTTTCAGTGGTTTACTTTCATCGCGCCGGCGAAATATTCGTGCTTGCTATCGCTCCCGATGAGCGCAAGCCAGGCTATTGGAAAAACCGAAAAATCGAGGGGTGACATGTCGGCAGACTGTCTACACCCAACGCGCTGAGTCGCCGCGCGTTTACGTTCGTCGCTGGTTTCGGCCGGCGGCAGTCGCGACGACGAAAATGTCGTCCGTGGTCGTACCCTGCCCATTGAGCTTGAGTCGGTATATCCACCCTGCCCCCTTGCTGTTCTTGCGGTTGCAACTGAAGGCGACCAAATTGTCGGCCGGCTTGAACTGGGCCAGCGCCACCGGCTGGCGCAGGCCCAAAAGCTCGACACCGTGGCGCCGCACGGCCAGCGTGCCGCGGTCGTCCAGGCTCTTGCACAGGCGGTCCTGCAGCCTGGCCTCGGCGGCGGCGCCGTGGCTCTCGCTCAGTGCCACCCAGGCTGCGGGCTCGGTGGCTTGCACCCGGGCCAGGACACGGGCCGGGAAAAGGGCGTGGGCACCGTCGTAACTTGCGGCATCGCCGTCGGCGTGCAACCAGCCGGCGGCAGCCAGATCAGCGCGGATCTCGTCTTCGAAGTGGATCTCGCGGTGCAGCGTCATGGCGCGTGGCGGGCGCAGAAGTCGACCGGCGTCCGGATGGGGTAGTACCCGGCCAGGGCAAGCAGGTCCTTGTCACCGGACACCAGGCAGTCGGCGCCGGCTGCAATCAGCGTCGCCAGGATCGGCACGTCGTTCGGGTCACGCAAGTCGCTGGCTCGCGCCCGCGCCAGGGCCTCGGGGCTGATCTCGACGACCAAGGCTGTCGCGCGCATCAGATCCAGAAAGTCGCGGACATCCGTCGGCGTGAACCCCGTGCGGGCGGCCAGCGCCGGCAGAATCCGAGCCAGTTCCCCGAGCAAGAAATCCGATGCCGCCAGATTGAAAGCGCCGGCGCGCCAAGCGGTCACCAGGCGCCCGGGTGGCCCGACCGGAAACGCCAGGCCCGACACCAGCACGTTCGAGTCGAGCACCACAAGCATGGCGTGTGCTCAGCGTCCGCTGGTTGATCGGGCCGGCTTGGCTTTGCGCGCAGGCTCCGCAGTTCGGCGCCCGGTTGACGCGGTCTTCGCGGCTGGCGCCAGCGGCGGCAGCCGACCCGCGCTGCGCCATTCATTGGCTGTCTCCTGGCGAGCCAGGACGCTGGCGCGCTCAATCTCTGCCATACCTACATCTTCCGGTACGCCCTCATAAGCTTTCGCCAGACGATCACACAGGGCGTCAAATCGCTCCTGCATGGCCCTGATTCGCTCGAACAGGGCCGCGTCCACCAGCGCTGCCACCGGCTTGCCATCTTTCGTAATCACGATGCTATCGCGGCGGTACTGCACGCGGTTGAGCATGTCGCCCAGGTTCTGGCGCAGAGTGACGGCGGTGGCTTCGGTGATCACGGCAAGCTCCCATGACCGATATGGTCAGTATGATCCAGCTTAGCACAAACTGGGCACCGGGGGGCCTGTTTGTCCACTCGTGCCGTGGCTTGTGCGCGGGCCACCC
>JAYVRP010000996.1:0-11397 GCA_043776215.1 Rhodoferax sp.
GCCGCCGGCATACAGCCAGCGGAAACTCTCGGGGTGGGTGTCGAGCGCGAGCCCCGCCACACTGGTGGTCACCACCACCATCAGGCTGCTGAGCGCCTGAAGTCGCGCCGTGACGGTGGCGCGCAGGGAGCGCGGGTAGTTCAAGCTCCACGTCACACTGCGCACAGTCACGATCCCGGCGATGAGCACGCGACTCAGGATCACGCTGACCAACAGCACCCAGGTGGATGCGCCCGAGCGCGGCGTGACCGCGATGGCTGTCACACACAGCAACACGAGAATCTGCAGGATGCCCACCATGGGCACCTTGGGGCGCCCGCTGGCCAACCGGTTCCAGACGAAACTCGAGAGGTTGCCGAACATCGGAGACGCCGAAATGACGGCGATGACCCAGGGCGGAACATCAAAGGCCTTGGCAGCGACTACCGACACAAACCCGCCCTCCATCAGGCTCAAGGCCATGGGCAGCGTCAATTCCGTGAGTTGTTCGCGGCGGTAGGTTTTCTGAACTGCAGGGTCGAGGCCAGGAATCCGGAACAAGGAAGCAATGAAAGACATGGGCACCTCATTGTGCTCCGATGCGCATCGGGAGCGCACCCGGTTTCGCCAGCCGAACCGTCACGGAGCCGGGATGGTTCGCGTTCTATCTGGACGCCCGGCCAGCCTGCAGCAACACCACCAGCGCCCCGGCGCCGCCTTCGGCCGGGCGGGCCTGCACAAACGCCAGGATTTCGCTCTTCTGCACCAACCAGCCGTGCACCTTGTGCTTGAGCACTGGCGCCTTGCCCGGCGACCCCAGGCCCTTGCCATGCACGATGCGCACGCAACGCAGGCCCTGCTGGCAGGCCTCGCGCACAAAACTGGTCAGGGCAGCACGGGCATCGTCGCTGCGCAGGCCGTGCAGGTCGAGCTGGCGCTGGATGCTCCAGTGCCCTTTGCGCAACTTGCGCGTCACGTCGGTGCCGATGCCGGGACGGCGAAAACTCAACTGGTCATCGACATCGAGCAGCGTGCTGACGTCGAACTCATCGCTGATGGCCTCGCGCAGCACCGACTGCTCGTCGAGCAAGTGTTGCCTCGGAACCGGCTCCGGAGGCGACCGTGTGGGCGCCGCATGACGTTTGTCCGGCAGCATCTGCACCGCACCCGCCGCGCGGATGAACAACTCGCGTGCACTGGTGCTGCGTTTGCGTGTCTCCTGCCGCAGGACTTCGGCCAGGACGTGCTGGCGCGCCTGCTCTTCGATCGCCTGCTTGACCTGCTTCAGGTCAGCCAGCGAACGCACGCGGGTGGCGACGGGCTTCACAATAACCCTCGCTCGGCCATGGACAAGGCCTCGCCGGCGCCGACGATGATGTGGTCGAGCACGCGCACATCCACCAGCGCAAGCGCAGTCTTGAGGGTTTGCGTGAGCGCCTCGTCGGCACGCGAGGGTTGCACCGAACCACTCGGATGGTTGTGCGCCAAAACTACCGCGGCACTCTGGTGGTGCAGGGCGCGCAACACCACTTCGCGCGGATAGACGCTGGTCTGCGTGAGCGTGCCGCGGAACAGCTCCTCCATGGCCAGCAGACGGTTTTGCACGTCGAGGAACAACACCGCGAACACCTCGTGGCTTCTGGCGGCGAGTTGCAGTTGCAGGTAATGCTTGACCGCCCCCGGTGACGCGAATATCTCGCGCTCGCGCAATTGCTGTGCCATGGCCCGGCGCGCCAACTCCAGCACGGCCACCAGCTCGGCGCGTTTGGCCGGCCCCAGGCCCTTCACCTGTTGCAAGTCGCCGGCGGTGGCGTTGAGCAGGCCGGCAATGCCGTCGAAGCCCGGGCGCCCGTCGGCATTGGGCCGCAGCTGCAGCAACTCGTGCGCCATCTGCAGCACGCCCTTGCCCTGGATGCCGGTGCGCAGCAGCAGCGCCAGCAACTCGGCATCACTCAGCGCGCCGGCGCCACGGGCCAGCAGCTTCTCGCGTGGTCGGGTTTCTGCGGGGAGGTCTTTAAGGTGCATGGCGTGGCGTCAGGGCGGCGCTCGGCCGGGATGGGCTTTCTACAATAGGGCAGTTTATCGAGAGTTCCATGATTTCCTCCTTACCCGTTGTCCAGCCAGGCTCATTCTTGACGCTGCATTACCGCCTTGGCGGACCGGGCGGAGACATCATCAATACTTTTGATGACAAGCCGGCCACCTTGTCGCTCGGAACCGGCGAGTTGTCGCCCGCCGTCGAGCAATGCCTGCTCGGGCTGCAAGAGGGCGCCCGAGCGGTATTCACGTTGCCCGCCGGTATCGCATTTGGCGAGCGCAAGGATGACATGCAGCAGTGGGTGGCGCGCAAACTGCTCGACCGCTTGGGAGACCCAGCGGAAACCTACCGTGTGGGTGATGTGGTGCAGTTCCCCACGCCCGATGGTCAGGGCAGTTATGCCGGCGCCGTGGTGCGTGTGGGCAACGGCGACAACCAGCAAGCCCTGCTGATCGATTTCAACCATCCGCTGGCCGGTCAGCCGGTGGAGTTCGAAGTCCAGCTCATTGGAGTGTTATGAACCTTGCCGTGTCACCGACTGAAATCCTGCTGGCCGAGCCGCGCGGTTTTTGCGCCGGGGTCGACCGCGCGATCGAAATCGTCGAACGTGCCCTGCGAAAATTCGGGGCACCGATCTATGTGAGACATGAGATCGTGCACAACACCTATGTGGTGAACGACCTGAAGGCCAAAGGTGCCATCTTCATCGAAGACCTCGACGACGTGCCCCCGGGTGCCACCCTGGTGTTTTCAGCCCATGGCGTGAGCCGGGCCATCCAGCAGGAGGCCCGCGCGCGGGGCTTCCAGATCTTCGACGCAACCTGCCCATTGGTGACCAAAGTGCATGTGGAGGTGGCCAAACTGCACAAGCAGGGTTACGAGTTCATCATGATCGGCCACAAGGGGCATCCAGAGGTCGAAGGCACCATGGGACAGCTGGACAGCGGAATTCACCTGGTCGAAGACGTCGCCGACGTCGCGCGGGTACAAGCGTCGCAAACCGAAAAACTGGCCGTGGTCACCCAGACCACGCTCAGTGTGGACGATGCAGCCGTGATTGCCGCTGCCGTCAAGGCGCGTTTTCCGCTGGTGCGTGAACCCAAACAGCAGGACATCTGCTACGCCACGCAGAACCGGCAGGACGCGGTCAAGCTGCTCAGTCCGCAGGTCGACGTGGTGATCGTAGTGGGGAGCCCCACCAGTTCCAACAGCAACCGGTTGCGCGAAGTGGCGCGCAAGCTGGGCACCGAGAGTTACATGGTGGACAGCGCCGACGAACTGCAGGCCCACTGGTTCGAAGGCCGCCAGCGCGTGGGGCTGACGGCCGGTGCCTCGGCGCCCGAAGTGCTGGTGCAGCAAGTGGCGAGTCAGCTCAAGGCGCTGGGCGCGGTGTCGGTACGCAAACTTGCCGGCATGGAGGAAACGATCAAGTTTCCGTTGCCCAAGGGCTTGCGGATCTGACCCCGGTACGCCAACCTAAAATCAAATCATGTTAGACATCAACCTGCTGCGCAAGGATCTCGATGGGGTCGTGACCCGCCTTGAGACCCGAAAGAAACCCCAGACCTTCCTGGATGTCGCCCGCTTCACGCAACTCGAAGCCGAGCGCAAGACCATCCAGACCCGTACCGAGGAGTTGCAGGCCAGGCGCAACACCCTGAGCCGGCAGATCGGGCAACTCAAGTCCAGGGGTGCCGCAGGGCAGCCCGAGGTGGACGCCAACATGGCCGAAGTCGCCAGCCTCAAAGGGGAGCTCGAGGCATCGGCCGCGCGGCTGGAGCAGATCCAGGACGAATTGCAGTCGGTGCTGCTGGCAGTACCCAACCTGCCGCACGCCAGCGTGCCGGTTGGTGCGGACGAACATGCCAATGTGGTGTTGCGCATCTGGGGCAGCCCGCGGGTGATGGATTTCCCGGTGCGTGACCATGTCGACGTCGGAGCGCCGCTGGGCCTGGATTTCGACCTGGGCGTCAAGCTCGCAGGCGCTCGCTTCACCGTGATGAAGGGCACCATCGCACGTATGCACCGCGCGTTGGCGCAGTTCATGCTCGACGTGCAGACCACCGAACACGGCTACACCGAGTGCTACACACCTTACATCGTGAACGCCGAAACCCTGCGCGGTACCGGCCAACTGCCGAAGTTCGAAGCAGATCTGTTTGCCGCGAAAAAGGGCGGGCAGGAGGGCGAGGAGATCGCCGACGCCACGGCCTTGTACCTGATCCCCACCAGTGAAGTGACGCTGACCAACTTTGTGCGTGATGTGGTGGTGGCCGAATCGGAACTCCCCATTCGGCTGACGGCCCACACGCCGTGTTTCCGGTCCGAGGCTGGCAGTTACGGGCGCGACACGCGCGGCATGATTCGCCAGCACCAGTTCGACAAGGTCGAGATGGTGCAGATCGTGCACCCGGATCGCAGCTACCAGGCGCTGGAAGACATGACGCGCCATGCCGAGGCGCTGCTGCAGAAATTGGGTTTGCCCTACCGCGTGATGGCCTTGTGCACCGGCGACATGGGTCCGGCATCGGCCCGCACCCACGATCTGGAGGTATGGCTTCCGGCCCAGAACACCTACCGCGAGATCAGCTCGGTGTCCAACTGCGAGGCGTACCAGGCGCGCCGGCTGCAGTCCCGCTTCAAGAATGCGCAGGGCAAGAACGAACTCGTGCACACCCTCAACGGGTCCGGCCTGGCGGTCGGACGCACCCTGGTGGCCGTGCTCGAGAATTACCAGAATGCCGATGGTTCGGTGACGGTGCCCGAGGTGCTGCGACCCTACATGGGCGGGCTGGAGTCGATGACGCGCGCAAACGCAGGAGCTTGAGATGAAGAAGTCGGCCGCCACCAACAGCCCAGTGGTTCCGGGCAAATATTTCGTATTTGTCGAACGCCTGGTGCAGGAGCAATACCAGACCTTGGTGGTGGATGCCGAATCCGAAGACGAGGCCCGCGACAAGGCCCTCGCACTGTTTTTTTCCGGTGCAGTGGCCTACATGGCGTGTACCCAGGTCGAGCCCGCAAGCGCGCGTGTTCGCCCGATGCGGGAAAAGCACTTGCGCAAGGCAGAGTCGAAGGACGATGCGCAGCAAGCCGATTTCCGCACGTCCGACCGGTTTCACGGCGACGACTCGGAAACCATCCAGCCCTCGGGTAATTTCCCGGGCACGCAACCCACACCCGTGACGCGTATGCAGGCCCGCCTGTTGTGCCAGAACTTCGATGCCAGCGGCCATTCGAACCACAGCGGCCGCGGATCCACCCTGTGGGTCATCCTGGAGCATTGCGCGGAGGCCGACATACCGTACAACCTGCGAGCCTTGCCAGGCCTGGGGTACTACGTGGAGCGCTCCAAAGCGGTCAGTGATGGCCTGGCACTGCGCATGTCCGTCGAGACCCAGTACGGCGCGCCGTTGGCTTGAGCCCGTCGGCGCCGCTCGGGCCACGCCAAGTCCGCTGCGGGGTGAATGCGACAATTGGCGGTTACCCGTTCCATCTGATTTGCGATGCCTAGTCCAGCACCTGAAATATCCGTGGTTGTCCCCGTTCATGATGAATCGGGAAACGTGGTTGCGTTGCTGGACCAGATCCACGCCGCGCTTGCAGGCAAGGCAGAGTTCGAAGCCGTTTTTGTGGACGACTGCAGCCGCGACGACACCGCGCACGTGTTGAGCGAATACGCGCGAACCCATCCTTGGTTGGTGGTGGTGTTTCACCGCAACAATTGTGGGCAGAGCACCGCAGTGCGCACCGGGGTGCGCGAGGCGCGTGGCCAGGTGATTGCCACACTCGACGGTGATGGCCAGAACGACCCGGCCGATATCCCCGCCCTGCTTGCGCGCTGGCGTGCACTGCGCGATGCCGGTGCCGCGCAACCGGTGCTGATTGCGGGCTGGCGTGCCAAGCGGCGCGACACCTGGGTGCGCCGCATGTCCTCGCGGATTGCCAACGGTGTCCGTGCCCGGTTGCTGGGCGACGCCACACCCGACACCGGCTGCGGTCTCAAGCTTTTCGGCCGGGACGACTTCCTCGCCTTGCCCTATTTCGACCACATGCACCGGTTTCTGCCGGCCCTGGTCCGGCGGGCCGGCGGCCATGTCGAATCGGTGCCTGTGGCGCACCGGGCACGGACCCACGGGCAGTCGCATTACGGCATCCACA
This sequence comes from Rhodoferax sp., assembly GCA_043776215.1. GTDB lineage: Bacteria > Pseudomonadota > Gammaproteobacteria > Burkholderiales > Burkholderiaceae_C > CAISIP01. The sequence goes on from JAYVRP010000996.1 coordinate 6,179, forward strand.
ATCGCCTGTGGGTGGGCCTGGTGGACATGCTTGGCGTGATCTGGCTGCAACGCCGCGCACGTGTGCCCAGGGTCGAACGCCTGAGCACGAAGGAACCATGATGGACATCGATATCGACAAGACCTGGCTGGCCATCGGGCTCATCGGGCAGGGGTTGTTCTCGGCCCGCTTTTTCGTGCAGTGGCTGCAAAGCGAAAAAGTCAAGAAGAGCGTCATTCCGTCCGCCTTCTGGTATTTCAGCATGGCCGGTGGCATGACCCTGCTGGCCTACGCCATCCACCGGCGCGATCCGGTTTTCATCATCGGGCAGGGCACGGGCCTGATCATTTATTTCCGCAATCTGCAGTTCCTGTGGCGTGACCGCAAGAACAAACCGCAGGAATGACCATGGCGGGGCGAGTCGGATGATGGTCACTGTGTCAGGCCCGACAACGCCGGTTTCTCCCGAGGACCGCCGCCATGTCTGGCTGCTGCTGCTGGTGGCGCTGGTGGTGCTGAGCGCCGGCATCGGTTTGCGCGACCCATGGCCGGCGGATGAACCCCGCTTCACCCTGGTGGCCCGTCAGATGATCGCCTCGGGCGACTGGCTGTTTCCGCACCGGGGCAGCGAGTTGTACTCCGACAAGCCGCCGATGCTGATGTGGCTCGAGGCGGTTTTTTATCTGCTCACCGGCAACTGGCGTGTGGCGTTCCTTTTGCCGTCCCTGCTGGCCGGTTTGGCGACGCTGGCACTCACCTGGGACATGGGCCGACGTCTGTGGAGCCCGCGTGTCGGCTTGTTCGCTGCCATCGCCATGCTGGCGACCTTCCAGTTTGCCTACCAGGTCAAACGCGCCCAGATCGACCCGCTCATCATGGTCCTGATCACACTCGCCAACTGGGGCCTGTTGCTGCACTTCCTGCGCGGGCCGAACTGGCGTGCCTACTGGCTGGGCTGTTTTGCGGCCGGTCTGGGTGTGATCACCAAGGGGGTCGGTGTGCTGGCCTTGCTCATGGTGTTGCCCTACCTGGTGGCGCGGCGTGGTCATTGGGTGGGTGCCTTGCAGACCAGCCACGCCGCGCGGCGCTGGGCTGGCGGTGCGCTGGCTTTTTTTGGCGCCATCCTGCTGTGGCTGGTGCCGATGCTGGGCGTGGCCTATGGCCGCGGCACACCTGAATATCTGGAATACGTCAACGACATCCTGCTGCACCAGACGGCCAAGCGCTATGGCGGCTCGCTGGGGGGCCATGCGCAGCCGTTCTGGTACTTCGTGCCGGTGCTGTTGTTCCATTTCTTCCCGATGTCACTCGCTTATGTGAGCGCCTGGCGCGAATGGCGCCATGGGCTGCAGCACAAGGACGCGCGACTGCTCCTGCTGCTGGTGTGGTGTGCCCTGGTTTTTGTGTTTTTCAGTGTCGCCGGCGGCAAGCGCGAGGTTTACCTGATGCCCATGCTGCCCATCCTCGCCCTGGCCTTGGGGCCGACCATCGAACGGATTGCCGACGCGCGCTGGTTGCGGGCCACCGCCTTTTCGGTGACGGTGTTGATGGGCCTGGCCTTCATCGTGGGCGGATGGTGGGCGCTGCAGGGCAAGTGGGCCAGCATGAACGCCATGGTGGTGGAGCGTGAACTGGCCCAGGGCGGGCGCTGGTTGTGGTTCATGTTCATGGCCATGGGTCTCCTGTTCCTGCTCAGCGCGCTGATGTTCCGGCTGCAACGCGGCATGCACGCATTGATGGGTGGCACCGCCTGCTTCTGGTTGGTGTGGGGCCTGTGGGCATCGCTCCTGCTCAACGACTCCAACTCCGCGGTAGGCGTGATGCGCAAGGCGGGGCAAATTGCCGGGCCCACAGCGCAGATTGGCATGGTCGGCTGGAAGGAGCAAAATCTCTTGATGGCGGATCGTCCGATGAAGGATTTCGGCTTCAAGAAGCCGACCGAGTTGCAATTCGGCGAAGCTGTCGCGTGGCAGGCACAGGCGCCCGGTGAGCGCTGGATTTTTGGTTTGCGTGAAGCCGTCAAGGCCTGCGTGGACCGCACCAAGGTCACCGTGGCGGGGTATGCGAACCGCCGCCAATGGTGGATGTTCCGGGCCGATGCCGTGGTGCCGAACTGCAAGCCCCGATTCGAGGAAAACGACGAATAGTCGCCAAGGAGCCGCGCCATGAAAGAACCTTCAGGCAACCAACGCCACTTCAGCCGAGTGCCCTTCCAGGCCCGGGTGCGCATGATCGGCGTGCCCGGAAGCACCGCTGTGCATCTGCTCAATATTTCTCTCAAGGGTGCCCTGGTGTCGCGCCCGCCGGGCTGGGCCGTTGAACCGGGGACCCCGCTGGCGCTCGAATTGACATTGGTGGACGACCAGGTGATCCGGGCCAACGTCCAGGTCGCCCACTGCGAGGCTGACCGTGTCGGTTTGTACTGGGAGCACATCGACCTGGACAGCATGACCCATCTGCGGCGGCTGATCGAGCTGAACCTGGGCGACCCCGCGCAACTTGACCGCGAACTTGCGGCGCTGCGTTGACTGGAGGCGAAAGAATCATGGCGATGGATGTGGTTGATTACGAGATCCACGGCGCCGAGATGCAATTCGTCGAGGTCGAGCTCGACCCCGGTGAGGCCGCCATCGGCGAGGCCGGCAGCATGATGTTCATGGATGCCGGCATTGTGATGGACACAGTTTTTGGCGACGGCAGTGGCAGCCAGGGCGGTTTGTTCGGCAAGTTGCTGGGTGCAGGCAAGCGCCTGGTGACGGGCGAATCCTTGTTCACCAATGTGTACACGAACCAGACCCAGGGCAAACTGCGTGTCGCATTTGCGGCGCCCTACCCGGGCAAGATTCTGCCCATGGACCTGCGCCAACTTGGGGGCACGCTGATCTGCCAGAAAGATGCCTTCCTGTGTGCCGCCCGCGGTGTGTCGCCGGGCATTGCTTTCCAACGCAAGCTCTCCACCGGATTTTTCGGGGGTGAAGGCCTGTTTCTGGCCAAACTGAGCGGCCCGGGCACGCTCTGGTTGCAGAGCCTGCCGTTTTCTCGGCTGGCCTGACGGATCTTCGCGGCCGACCCCCCCCAGCGTGGCGGCTCGTAGGAAGAAGGCTCGGTGCTGGGTGGGTTCGGCGCCGGCGGGTTGCTCGGCGGCGTGTTGGGCGGCGACGACGATTGATGTGACGGAGAACACGACGGTCAATCGCAGCCCTTGAAGTTGCGTTGACGGCAATCGCGGGCCAGCTGTTGCGCCTGCACCAGCTGTGCCGGGTTCAGCAACTGCCCCACACTGTTGCGGTTCCTGCTCGCTCCTGGCGCGCCCGCAGCGGCGGCCAGCGAGAACCACACATACGCGCGCAAGTGGTCCTGGGCCACGCCCTGGCCTTCGAAGTACATGCCCCCCAGGTTGAACTGGGCACCAGGATGGCCTTGCGCGGCGGCCGCTCGGTACCACGTGAGCGCCTGCACCGGATCCTTGGCAACACCTTGCCCGAAGTCATGCATCACACCGAGGTTGAACTGGGCCGTGGTATCCCCCGTCTCGGCCAAAGCCCGATAAATTGACAGCGCCCCGGCATAGTCGCGGCGACCATAGGCAGCATCGGCATCTTCGTGGGGCCCGGCCCATGCCGCGCTGACGAGAAACAAGGCCAGCCAAAATCCGGCACACCAAAGACCGAACAGGAACGGGGGCAATCCATTGGGAGGGAACTTTGCCGCCATGCGGAGGGTCATAAACACTTGTTGCGAGGCAGGTTATCGTTCAAACGTACCATATGTTCCACCCAATATCGAATTGTCAACACCCGCCGCCTGCCGCCTGCTGGCATAGGGCAAACGGATCATGGTGTCGTGTGGGGACCAGTGGTAAAAACGTGTAGGTTCTAAATTTTTTGGAGGTCGCATATGCGTACATGGATATCCCGGGTTCTGGTGGCAGGTGTCCTGGCGGCTCCTATGATGGCCAACGCTGTTGTGTACCAGTTCAATGCTACGTTGAATGGTGCCAACGAGGTCGGCACGCCTTCCGCAGCCGCGGCAACAGGTATTGCCACTTTGTCCTACGACACATTCGGCACACTGTCGCTGGCGGATGATAAATACAGTTTCTCCATGTCGGTGTTCGGATTGCCGCTCGCGGGTGCAACAGGCTTCCATATTCACGGTGCAGCAACTCCCATAGAAAACGGCCCGGTGCGTGTTTTTCTGGATACGGCGCCTTTCCTGTCTCTGAACTCGGGTGGGACATTGTTGGTAGGCGGCTCTGGTGTCCCGGCGCCGGTGCTTATCGCGGCAACCCCGGTCAGTGGCGTCAATGCCGGTCACCCAGCCATGTCCTTCCTGGACATGCTGCAAGGCGGCCTGGCCTACGTCAACGTGCACACGGTGGCGAACCCGACGGGTGCAGTGCGCGGCCAATTGGTCCAGGTAGCCGCGATTCCCGAACCCGAAACCTACGCGCTTCTGCTGGCCGGCCTGGGTTTGGTAGGCGGCGCAGTGGCACGGCGCCGCAGCAAGTTGACCGACTGACAATTCGTATCCCTCGCGCAAAAACCCGGCTTGCCCGGGTTTTTGCGTTTTTCAGACTGCCGTTGTACCCGCCGCGCCGGCTGCCGTGCCCGTGTATTGTGGGGGGTGCGTGACGGGGTCCTTGAGCGAGGGCGTTGGCATCCGCAGCGCGTGCAGGTCGGGCCTGGGGCGTGCCAAGGCGGGCACGCTGTCAAACAACTGTTCCAGGGCCTGTGCATCGGCCAGCAACCTGGCGTCGCCGTGCAGGTGGCCGATCACCTGCAGGCCGAACGGCATGCCATGCTCGTCTCGACCACAGGGCAGTGACAGGGCCGGGTTGGTGGCCAGCGTCACCACATAGGTCAGGGCCAGCCAGTGGTAGTAGTTCTTCATGGCCTGGCCATCGACATGCGTGGCATACAGGTCCGTCCATGGGAACGGGGTGACGGGCGACACCGGCGACAGGATGACGTCGAACTGCTCCAGCAGGCTGGCGAAGCGGCGTGCGATACGGGTCTGCTCCAGATGCGCCCAGGCCCGGTCCTCCAGGGTGATGGCCGTGGCCAATTGCATGTTGTCGCGCACGTTCGGCCCCAGCGTTTCCGGTGCGTCACGCCAGGTGTCAGAGTAGGCCGCGACGAAACTCTCGGCGCGCAGGATGTCGAAGGCGCGGTCGGCGTCGCCCAGGCGCAGGTCGATCGACTCGCATCGTGCGACGTGCGGCCGTATCGCCTCGACCC
>JAYVRP010000997.1:0-3283 GCA_043776215.1 Rhodoferax sp.
GCGGCGCAGGGCCACGAGGTCGAGTTCCTTGCGCACCGAATCGACCGACGCCAGCAGCTTGAGCATGGCACGGCGCGGCGTCTCCACCAGGATGCAGCGTTCGGCAGCGCGCACGGTGGCCGAACGGCGGCGCCCGGAGATCAGGCCGAGTTCGCCGAAGAAATTGCCCGTGTCCAGCAACACCGGCGCGCCGGCGGTGTCGGCATCCGTCCCCACGATCTGCACCTGGCCGCGCACGATGCTGAAAAACGAATTCGAGTAGTCGTTGCGCTCGAAAATCACCTCGCCCTTCCTGGGCAGGCGAACGTCGCTCTCCAGCATGAACTCGCGCAGTTGCAAGGCATTGAGGCCACGCATCCACGGCATGTGGGTCGCCACCAGCGCCAGCACGTCCTCGATGCTGCGCAGCTTGGCCGTGGCCGCAATGACAGCCTCGAATTTCTTCGCCAGCAGCGGCTCGTCGGCCGGCACCACCTTGCGCCCGCAGATGGATTCGATGGCTTCAAAGCCCTGGTTCATGGCCTGCTTGATCAGCGGGTAACCGCCCAGCGCGCCCACCACATACAGCCCGGGTACGCTGGATTCGTAGGTGGGCGAGAGTTCCGGCAGGGCCGACGCCTCCTTGCTGGAAAAACGCACGCCGAAACCCTCCACCAGCTTGCGCGGCGGGATGGCGCCCAGACGCGCAACGACGCGGTGGCAATCGACCACCTCCTCGCCCGACGGCGTGTTCAGGATCACGCGCAGGCCGGGCCCGGCCGCACCTTTGCGCGACTGGCGCTTGGACAGGTCCACCACCGACACCATCATGGTGCGGTTGTGGTCTTCCACCGGCGCCGCGCCCGGCTCCTGCGCCGCTGCCTGCGCCTTGTCGATATGGTCGATGCTGGTCCGGTAACGCACCGACAACTTGCTCTCGCGCACCGCCACCTGGATGGCGCTCAGGTTGCCTTCCTTGCAGCGGCTGAACTCCTCGTTGCGGTTGAGCAGGATCACGCGGTTGTCGTTGTCGGCCAGCGCCAGCGCATTCTCGATCGCGGCATCACCCGCCCCCACCACCACGATGGTTTCGCCACCGTAGGAGCGCGGGTCGTCGAGCTGGTACTGGATGTTGGGCAGGTTCTCACCCGGAACGCCCAGGCTACGCAGGTTCCCCTGCACCCCGATGGCCAGCACGATCTGCTCGGCCTGGATCAGCTCGGTGCTGTCCAGCGCGATCCAGAACCGCCCCTTCTCGCCGGTGATGCCGGTCACGACGGCCCTGTTCTGGATCACCGCACCCAGCGCCTCGATTTCATCGTCCCACTTGTTCAGGATGCTTTCCCGCGTGCCCGCCGTGAAGCTCATCGGGCTGCGCAGGTCGAGAAAGCCGGGCTCGGCCATCACATGCTTGCCCTTCTGGTACTTGTAGATCGTGTCGGCAAGATGGGGCTGCGCCTCCAGCAGGATGTGCGCGAGCCCGAGCTTGGCCGCATGGGCAGCTGCGGAGAGCCCGGCGGGGCCGGACCCGATGATGGCGACGGTGTAGGGGGTGGTCATCGAGGCAGCTCGCTAACGGGTGGCCAGTGGTGTCGCCACCAGGGGACGGAAGGCGCGCAGACGCGTCTGAAAGTCGGTCGGTTTGTAGGCTTCGTCCAGCACCAGACCGGCCCGCAGGCTGGCCAGGCCCTGGTTGAGGGCCGCCGCCGATTTCAATTGGCCGACCTTGTGCAAGGTGTTGACAACGCTGCCCAGCGCCATCGCCGCCTGCTCGGCCCCGGCATAGTCGGCATAGGCGCCTGCCAGGCCATCGTCCACCAGGGCCAGCGCCATCGCGCGCAGGTTCTCGTTGCTGACGCCGGCGGCGGCAATCTTGCGGGCCGCCTCGTCGGACACCGCCTTCACGGCTTGTGCGCGCTCCGCCATGTCGCCGGTGCCGGCCACCGCCTGGTTCAGCTGCGCCACCACCTGCGCGAAACGCTCACCCAATGCGGGATCGATCTGGCGCAGGATGAGGCGCAGCATCAGCATGCTGGAGTCGTTCAGGCGCACCAGGCCCGGGCTGATGCTCTTGCCGAAGTTGCCCAGCGGCTTCCAGCGGGTGTCGGCCATCGGGTGGTGGCAGGCATGGCAGTCGAACAAGGTGAGCTCGGGGAAGGCGCCATCGCGGCCGCGTTTCGGGTCCAGCAGGATGTCGATCTGGGTGCCCACCGCCACCGCCTGGCCGATGGCCCAGATCTTCACGCCATCGACATGGCCCTTGCGCGCGATGTAGTCGGCATCCACCTTGAAATGGGCCGGCTGCAGGTTGGTGAAGGTCTCCATCTCGAAACTCATGCGCGGATGGCCGGCCGCCATGATGCGGTGCGTGACGTATTTGTCCGAGGTGCCGTAGTGGCAGGACAGGCACAACCTGGCACGCGCCAGCGGCTGGTCGCTCGGGTACAGGCCGTTGGTGATATTGGCCTTGTGGGTCGCGCCCGGCTCGGTGTGCGAAGCGATCCAGCGTTCAGCCGGCCCGTGGCAGCCCTCGCAGCCGATGCCGTCGCTGATCTTGTGGGCATCGGTGGTTGGCCCGGCCGGGTTGTAGGCATGGCAGTCGAGGCAGATCTTCGACTGGTGGGCCGCTTGCGGCAGCGCCAGGTTGGCCGCGATGCGGCGTGACCTGTCGTTCAACAGCAGGTTGTAGGCGCGCGCGTGTTTGTCCAGACGGGACCAGACCACGTATTCATTCTGGTTCACCGGCGAGCCGTTCCAGGCGCCGATCGAACCATGGCACAGCGAACTTGCGCAGTTCACCACCCCCAGGGTCTTGTCACGCGATTTGTCCGGCAGCACCTGCGCGCTTGCCGCCAGGCCGCACAAGGCAATCAGCAGCGCGCCCGCCGAGCGCACCAGCCATGGAAGACGATTCACGGGCGCACCCCCTTTGCTTGTGTCGCCGCATTCCCCGCCGCGGGGCTCCCGGCATGGGAGTATGACGTTCCCGGCGTGTCGCTGACGGTCCAGACCGACCCGTCCTTGCGCAGATAGAGTTTTTGCATCTCGCGGGCGTTGAACGGCCGCGACCCGATGCGCCCGAACACCGCTATCTGACCACCCGTTTCGTCCACCGCGCGGTCGCGGTCCAGCCCCTTGGACAAGGACAGGGCCGGCGAGCGCGTGGCGCGCCAGGCAATCACCTGCGGCTTGGGCACCGGCGAAAAACCATAAAACTTGGGCTGAGTGTCGGGCGCCGTCAACTGCAGCACCTTCATGCCGTTCACGCCGTCGGCCACATAGGCGAACAGCGAGGCATTGGTGG
>JAYVRP010000998.1:0-11298 GCA_043776215.1 Rhodoferax sp.
GAACCTGGACCAGGACCAGCAGGCCAAGCTCGACGCCATCAGCGCCGAGATGCGCCCACGCTTCATGGCCCTGCGCGACCTGGGTGAAGCCGAACGCGCTGCGGCGCGCGCCAAACTGAGCACCGACATGCAGCAGAAGATCAACGCCATGCTTAGCGCCGACCAGCGGGCCGCCTACGAGTTGATGCAGGCGCAAGCGCAGGCGCGTGGGGCTGGTGCGGCCGCCCTGGGCGGCAGTGCCCCGGCGCGTGTGGAGTCCAAGGCTGCCGCAGCAGGGCGCCCCGCCCCGGCGGGCGCTGCCAGTGCTGCGGCACGCCCGGGCGCTGCCAGTGCCGCATCGCCGCCAGCGGCCGGTGGCCCCGCTGCAGCGGGTGGTGCGGTGGCCGGCACGGGTACTGGATCCGCTGGTGGTGGCGGCGGGCCGCTGGGCGAGTTCCGCAACCGGCTGGTGTCGGAGCTGCAGCTCACGCCCGAGCAGACCAACCGTGTGGACAGCTTGCTGGCCGACGTGCGCCCCAAGTTCATGACCCTGCGTGACCTCGCCCCCGAAGAGCGACCCAAGGCGCGCGAACGCATCATGGCCGATATGCGGGCCCGGATCGGTGACCTGCTGACGCCGGATCAAAAGCCCAAATACGCGACTCTGCTGGCCGAAAGCGCTGGGCGCACCAACACGCGTGGACGCATTTACCTGCTCGGCGAGGACGGAAAACCCAAAGCCTTCAATGTGCGCCTGGGCATCACCGACGGCAGCAGCACCGAGCTGATCGTTGCGCCCAACGGCTCCAATGCGTCCGAGCTCAAGGAGGGCGCCATGCTGGTTGTCGGTGTGCAGTCGGCAGGCAGCGCAGCGCCGGCCGGCGGGGCCGCCCGGCCCAGCGGCCCGCGCCTGCCGTTCTAGGACAGCCCCATGGCCGACCCAGCTGCCAACCTGATCCGGGCGCGGGACATCACCAAGAGTTATGTCATGGGAGACCAGACCGTGCACGCGTTGCGCGGCGTGTCGCTCGATATTTTCGAGGCCGATTTCGTGGCCATCATGGGGGCATCGGGTTCCGGCAAGTCGACGCTCATGAATATCCTCGGGTGCCTGGATCTGCCAAGCGCCGGCCAATACGAATTGGCGGGGGAGGCGGTGCAGGGCATGCAACCGGACCAGTTGGCCTCGATCCGCAACCGCCGGATCGGCTTCGTGTTCCAGCAGTTCAACCTGCTGCCACGCACCAGCGCGCTGGAAAACGTGGAGTTGCCCATGGTCTACGCCGGTGTCAATGCCGCCAGCCGGCGCGAGCGGGCCATGGCCGCGTTGCAGCAGGTCGGCCTGGGGGAACGGCATACACACACTCCCTCCGAGCTCTCGGGTGGTCAGCAGCAGCGCGTGGCGATTGCGCGCGCGCTGGTGAATCGGCCGCAACTCATCCTGGCCGATGAGCCGACCGGCGCGCTCGACACCCAGACCAGCGAAGACATCATGCGGCTGCTGCTCGATCTCAACCACCAGGGGCTTACGGTGGTGCTGGTCACGCACGAGAGCGACATCGCGGCCTGGGCGCGGCGCAGGATCGTGTTCCGGGATGGCCTGATCGTGCAGGATGTCGAACAAAAGAGCGCCGGGCAATGGCGCCTGGACCCTGGCCCGGCGCGAATCGCCGGAGTGAGCGCGCCATGAACGCGTGGGCCGCGCTGCGCAGCGCGTTGCGCGCACTGGCCGCCAATACCCTGCGCAGCATCCTGACCATGCTGGGCATCATCATCGGTGTGGCGGCCGTGATCACGATGATCGCGGTCGGGCAGGGCGCGACCGACCGGGTGCAGGAGCAGATGAAGGGCCTGGGCTCCAACATCATGCTGGTGCTGCCGGGCACCATCACCCAGGGCGGCGTGCGCCTGGGGGCGCAGACCGGGCAGGGGCTGACCGAGGAAGACGCGCTGGCCATCGCGCTCGATGTTCCCGAGGTGCAGGTCGCAGCGCCCACCCTGCGCACGGGTGCCCAGGTGGTGGCGGGCAGCGCCAACTGGAGCACCAGCGTTTTCGGCAGCACCAACGACTACCTGGAGGCACGCGAATGGCCTCTGGAGTCGGGCCGGCTGTTCGAGGCGGCCGAAATTGCCGGCTCGGCCAAGGTGGCGATCATCGGGCAGACCACGGCGCGCGAGTTGTTCGGCGACGCCGATCCGCTGGACCAGGTGATTCGAGTGAAGAAGGTGCCGGTCACCATCATCGGTGTGTTGTCCAAAAAGGGCCAGAACTCCCTTGGGCAGGACCAGGACGACGTGCTGATGTTGCCCATCAGCACCTACCGCAACCGGGTGCAGGGTGGTGCGGGCGCCAAGTTCAAGCGCATCGGGTCGATCAGTGTCAAGGTCAAGGACGGCCAGAGCATGAAGGCCGCCGAGGACAACATCAAGGACCTGCTGCGCCAGCGTTTCAAAGTGCAGCCCAATGCCGACGACCCGTTCTCGATCCGCAACCTGACCGAGATCCTGCAGGCGCAGGAGGCATCGAGCCGGGTGATGACCCTGTTGCTGGCGGCAGTGGCGGGCATCAGCCTGATCATCGGTGGCATCGGCATCATGAACATCATGCTGGTCAGTGTGACCGAGCGCACACGCGAAATCGGGCTGCGCATGGCCGTGGGTGCGCGCGGCAAGGACATCCTGGCGCAGTTCCTGATCGAGGCCGTGACACTGAGCCTGATCGGCGGCGCCATCGGAGTCCTGCTGGGCGCCATCGCCACGTGGGCGGTCGGGTACTTTGCCGGGTGGCAGGTGACCATGACACCGGCGAGCATCCTGCTGGCTGCCGGGTTCTCCGGGTTTGTAGGTGTGTTTTTTGGTTTCTACCCGGCGCGACGGGCATCCAGGCTATTGCCGATCCAGGCATTACGCTACGAATAACGTTTTCCCGGGTTTGCGTTGTTTGCCCGTTCGCGCTGAGCTTGTCGAAGGGGCCTGCAAGCACAGCGATAATCCGCACTCTTCAAGGGGTCACACGTGGATATCGTTTTACTGGTCAAGTCGGCGATCATGGGCATCGTCGAGGGCTTGACCGAGTTCCTGCCAATTTCCTCCACCGGCCACCTCATTCTTGCGGGTTCCCTGCTCGGCCTCGATGACGCCAAGGGCAAAGTGTTCGACATTGCCATCCAGACCGGAGCCATCCTGGCGGTGATCATCGTGTATTGGCAACGCATCCGTGACACCATCGTGTCACTGCCCACGCAGCGGCGGGCGCAACGTTTTGCCGCCAACGTGCTGGTCGCGTTCTTCCCCGCCGTGGTGCTGGGCCTGCTGTTCGGCAAGGCCATCAAGGAGCATCTCTTCACCCCGGTGGTGGTGGCCAGCGCCTTCATTGTGGGCGGCTTCATCATTTTGTGGGCCGAGAAGCGCCAGAGCCAGGCGGGCACGGCGCCGCGTATCCAGGAGGTGGATGCCATGTCGGGGCTGGACGCGCTCAAGGTCGGGCTGGTGCAATGCCTGGCTATGATCCCGGGCACCAGCCGCAGCGGTGCGACCATCATCGGTGGCATGTTGCTGGGCCTGTCGCGCAAGGCGGCGACCGACTTTTCGTTCTACCTCGCAATTCCCACCCTCATCGGCGCCGGGGTCTACAGCCTGTACAAGGAGCGTGCCTTGCTGTCGGTGGCCGATCTTCCGATGTTCGGTGTCGGCCTGCTGTTTTCATTTGTCAGTGCGTGGTTGTGCATCCGCTGGCTGCTGCGTTACATCGCCAGCCACACTTTCAACGGGTTTGCCTGGTACCGCATCGCCTTCGGTATCGTGGTGCTGGCAACAGCCTGGTCGGGCGTGGTGGTCTGGAAGGCCTGAGGAGAGGGGTGCAGGGGCGGTGGATGCTATGATTCAGCGCATCATTGATGCGGACATTCATTGCCATGCGCACCACCATCGAACTCGACCCCGAATTGCATGAATCCGTACGGCGCCAGGCGCAGCGACAGAACCTGTCCGTAGCGCGCCTGTTGGGGCGACTGGTCGAGCAAGGGTTGCGGGCGGCGACTTCGGAGGAGCCGTCCAGCATCCGCAGTGGGCGCTTTCAGGTGATTGCGCCTGCCACGCCGGATGCCCGGGTTTCGAGCGATCAGGTGCACAAGTTGATCGACGATGAAGGCATTCTGTGACCTCTGTGCTGCTGGATGTCAACACCTTGCTGGCGCTCGGTTGGGCGGAGCACGAGGCGCACGGCGTGGTGGTCAAGCGCCTTGCGCGCGCGGTGAAATGGGCGACCTGTCCCATCACCCAACTGGGTTTTGTGCGCCTTTCGGCCACGAGCGGGATATTCAGCCGCACCTTGTCTCCGCACCAGGCGCATGGCGCATTGATGGCACTGTGCGCGGACAAGCAGCACACCTTCATCGCTGAGCATCCCTCCGTCATGGAGTCGGATTTCAGCCAGTTGACGGGGCCGCGCCAGACCACCGACGCCTATCTTCTGGCACTGGCGCAGCACCATCGGATGCGACTGCTGACATTGGACCGGCGCCTGTCCAATACCTTTCCGCAAGCGGCACTTGAGTTGTTGTCCGCCGACGCACACTGAAAAGTCGCACGCGCGCGCCTGCGAACAGGTTTTCAGTGCGTCAACGCCTGCAGGTTCAATAGCGCCGCCTCGATGGCCACCGCCGTGACCTGCGGCTTTTCCATCGGGAACAGGTGGCTGCCATCGACCATGTGGATGCGCCCGTGTGTGACCTGGGTGGTCATGGCCATGCCCACTTGCCGCATTTCGTGTGAATGCAGGCCGCCGATGAAGGCCGCCGGGCATTTCAGCGGGTGGCGGCGCAGCAGCCGGTCGAGGTTGTCGGGCAGGGTGTTGTAGATCGTGGTTTCGATGTCGCGGTCGAAGCTCAGCACACGCTGGCCGTTGCCATCGTCGTGCGTGCCACGTTCGATGTAGTCTTGCAGCACCTGCGGGTCCCAGCGCGCGAACGCTTTCTTGTGTTGGAAGTATTCCAGCGCGGCGGCCTTGTCGGGCCAGCTGTTGCGCCGCCGGCGGCTGACTGCGCCCGGTGACACCGAGCCCACCATCTGCGTGGTCTTGATCATGCCCAGCGTCGTGGCGCGCCAGCCGCCGAGCAGCGGGGAATCGAGCAACAGCACTCCACGCGCCAGCTCCGGGTGCCGCGCAGCCGCCATCACGCTCAGAAAGCCCCCCAGGGAATGCCCGACCAGGAACGCGGGTTCGCCCGCCTTCGCGGTTTCGGCAATAGCGAAATCCACCAGTTGCTGCACCAGCAGTGGCCAGTTGTTGGTGGGGGCGTAGGCCGGCGCGTGGCCGAACTTGTCGAGCGCCCGCACCTTGAATCCGCGCGCGCGCAACAGCCTGAACAACACCCGGTAGGTGCTGGCCGGAAAACTGTTGGCATGCGAGAAGACGATCAACGCCATCAGATGAGTTTTTCCTGGGGCGTGGTGATCTTCTTGAGCGGCTTGTTGCGCTGCCGCTCGACCATCAGCGGCACGTCGGTCTGCTCACCGTTCCACATCGGGTCCTCGATGCTGTCGAACACCTCGCGCAGCTTCTTGCCCCAGTTGTTGTGCATCATCTTGAAATATGGGTTGTCTTCGTCGATACACACCACCTTGTCGGTCTGGAAGCTGCCCGCCTCGTACACCACGAGGTCCAGCGGCAGACCCACCGAGAGATTCGACTTGAGCGTGGAATCCATGGAAACCAGGGCGCATTTGGCGGCTTCGTCGAGCGGTGTGTCGGGGGTGATCACGCGGTCCAGCACGGGTTTGCCGTATTTGGATTCACCCACCTGGAAGTACGGTGTTTCGGGCGTGGCCTCGATGAAATTGCCGGCCGAGTAGACCTGGAACAGGCGCATCGCTTCGCCCTGGATCTGGCCACCAAAGATCAGCGACACATTGAAGTCGACGCCCGCCTGCTGCAGTGAATCGGCATCGCGCTGGTGCACATGGCGGATCGCCGAGCCCAGCACGCGCGCCGCGTCGAACATGCTCTTGGCGTTCCAGATCGTGATCGGCTCGCTGTCGGAGTGTTCCCTGAGTTGCTCGATCTGCAGAATTTCGCGCACCGACTGCGAGATGCTCAGGTTGCCTGCGGAAAGCAGCACCATGAAGCGGTCGTTTGGCCGCTCATAGACGATCATCTTGCGAAAGGTGTTGATCTGGTCCAGGCCGGCATTGGTGCGGGAGTCGGACAGAAACACCAGCCCGGCATTGAGTTTGATGGCGACGCAGTAGGTCATGGGCGAAGAGTTCGATCAAAGCCCGAGTTTATTGAGGTTTCCATATTTCGCGACGAAATTTTTCCGTTCGCCCTGAGCCTGTCGAAGGGCACGCGAGGGCCCTTCGACAGGCTCAGGACAGGCTTCGACAGGCTCCCTTCGACGAGCTCTGGGCAGGCGGCTTCGACAAGCTCAGCCCCGAACGGTGTAATGAATTGCGGAAAGGTCAATAGTGGGCCAGCGGCTGATGGCGCGGGGTCAGGCCGGGGGGCTCAACTTCTTCAACTGGTACAACGCGTCGAGTGCCTCGCGCGGGCTCAGTGCATCCGGGTTCAGCGCCGCCAGTGCCGACTCCACCGCACTGGGCGAGCCGCGCCGGATCTCCGGTGGCGCGGCAAACAGGTCCACTTGCGCCTGGCTCGTGCTCGCGCTGTGCTCCAGCGCGTCGAGCGCGTGCTGGGCGTGGTTCAGCACCGCCGCCGGCATGCCGGCCAGGCGTGCCACCTGGATGCCGTAGCTGCGGCTGGCCGGCCCGCTTTGCACCTCATGCAGGAAGACGATGTCGCGGCCCGACTCCGCGGCGCTCACATGCACGTTGACCGCGCCGTGGTGCGTGGCGGGGAATTCGGTCAGCTCGAAGTAGTGGGTGGCGAACAGCGTGAAAGCCTGGGCCTTGTTGTGCAACTGGGTGGCAATGGCCGACGCCAGTGCCAGGCCGTCGAAGGTGGAGGTGCCGCGCCCGATTTCGTCCATCAACACCAGGGAGTTCGGCGTGGCGGTGTGCAGGATCTGCGCGGCCTCGGTCATTTCCATCATGAAGGTGGATTGGGCATTGGCCAGGTCGTCGGCTGCGCCGATACGTGTGTGGATGGCATCGATCGGGCCCAGGCGGCAACTCTCGGCGGGCACGTAACTGCCCATGGCGCCGAGCAGAACGATGATCGCCACCTGCCGCATGTAGGTGGACTTGCCACCCATGTTGGGGCCGGTGATGATCTGCATTCGCTGGCGGCCATGCAGGCTGGTGTGGTTGGCGATGAAGTCGCCGCTGCTGGTCTCGGCCAGGCGTGCCTGCACCACGGGGTGGCGGCCGCCACGGATCTCGATGCAGGGCTCGTTCACGAACTGCGGGGCGCACCAACCCAGGGTCAACGCGCGTTCACACAGGGCACACAAGGCATCGAGCGCCGCCAGCGCACGCGCCACCCTGGTGAGGCCTGGCACATGCGCCTGAAGATCGTCGAGCAGTCGCTCATACAGCCATTTTTCGCGTGCCAGGCCGCGGTCCTGGGCGCTCAAAGCCTTGTCCTCGAAAGTCTTGAGTTCGGGTGTGATGAAACGCTCGGCGTTTTTCAGGGTCTGGCGTCGCCGGTAATCGGCAGGCACCTTGTCGGCCTGGCCCTGCGTGACCTCGATGTAGAAACCGTGCACCTTGTTGAATTGCACGCGCAGATTCGTGATGCCGGTGCGCGTGCGTTCACGCTGCTCCAGGTCGAGCAGGAAACCATCGCAGTTCTCCTGGATGGCGCGCAACTCATCGAGCTCGGCATCGAAGCCGGTGGCGATGACGCCGCCGTCGCGCACCAGGGCAGCGGGTTCGTCCTTGAGTGCCCGGGTCACCAGCTCGGCGCTGCCGGGTGGCGCCAGCAGGTGCTGCGACAGCAAGGTCAACCAGTCGCCCAGCGGCTGCAGCAGCGGCTCGAGCTGCGCCGCCTTGCCCAGCGTCACGCGCAAGGCCACGAGTTCGCGCGGGCGCGCCTGGCGCAAGGCGATGCGTGCGGTGATGCGTTCGATGTCGGTGCAGCCCTTGATGTGCTCGCGCAGGGCTTGCCAGGGGCCTTCGCGCAGGGCGGTGATGGCCTGCAGCCGGGCACGGGCTTCGTCGCGGTTGCGGCGTGGCTCCAGCATCCAGTGGCGCAGCAGGCGGCTGCCCATGCCGGTCATGCAGCTGTCGAGCAGCGAGAACAGCGTGGGTGCGGCCTCGCCGCGCAGCGTTTGGGTCAGCTCCAGATTGCGCCGGGTGGTCTGCGGCAGGTGCACCAGCTCGCCATCGTGCTGCACACCGAGGCCCTGCACATGCGACAGCGGCTGGCCCTGGGTGTGTTCGGCATACGCCAGCAACGCGGCAGCCGCCGCATGGGCCTGGGGCAGCTCGTGGGCATTCCACGCCGACAGGCTCGCCACGTGCAGCAGGTCCTGCAACTTGCGTTGCCCCAGCGCGGCGTCGAACTGCCACTGCGGGCGCACCGTCATGGCGGCACCCAGGGGCGCGCACCAGGTTTTCAGCCGGGTTTCGAACACCGGCGTCACGCTGGCCGAAAACAGCAACTCGCTGGGGGCAATACGCACCAGCCAGTCACCCACGTCGTCGGCGGTGCACTGCGCCAACTGCACCTCGCCATGGGTGACGCTGAACCATGCCAGCCCGCACAGGTTGCGCGCGCCCTGGTGAACCACCATCAGGATCGACTCGTTGCGCTCCGACAGCAGCTCCGCGTCGGTCAGTGTGCCGGGCGTGATGACCCGTACCACTTTGCGCTCCACCGGCCCCTTGCCGCTGACTTCGCCCACCTGCTCGCAGATGGCCACCGACTCGCCCAGCTTGATCAGCCGCGCCAGGTAGGTCTCGACCGAATGAAACGGCACACCCGCCATGACCACCGGTGCACCAGCCGACTGGCCGCGTTGGGTCAGCGTGATGTTGAGCAGGCGGGCGGCCTTTTCCGCGTCGGCGAAGAACAACTCGTAGAAGTCGCCCATCCGGTACAGAAGCAAGGTGTCCGGGTGGTCCGCTTTGAGGCCTAGATACTGCTGCATCATGGGGGTGTGGGCGGAGAGGTCAGTGCCAGTCGCTGCGGGCGGTTGATCGTCTTTTTGCATCGAAATTAGTGCTTCATGAAAACAAGTTCACAGTGTCTCTAGCGGCTTTTGCCGCCCTCCGACCCGCGCTGACGAGAGACGGCTATCGGCGCCTGCGCCTCCAACTGCTGCGCTGCCTTGGACAAGCCTGCCAACACAGTGTCGACCACCCGCTGTGAGAATCCGGCGGGTATTTGCCTTTGCACCTGCTCGATGGCCGAGGGTGTCTTCTCGATGAGCTCGCGCACAAGTTCCTCGGCATCGGCGCCGTAACCCAGCAGCTTTGCGGTACTGCTGAAGTGCCGGCGCAATACGGTGTGCATCTGATAGTGACGATTCTTTCCGTGTAGTGCCATGGCCAGCGTGATTTCCTGGTCAGCCCATTGGTGAGGCCCGACCCCCATTGCAGGGTAGGCCGACATCACATCGTATACGGGCGTGAGGTGAAATCGGCTCGCGGCGCCCGCAAGCAAGTGGATGGAAAAGTTTTTGGCGTGACCATCAGGCGCGCGCAGCATCCAAAAGAGGACTTGTGAGGCCATGAAGGTATGCATGTCCTCCGGCGCTTTCGCCGATTGCCGCAGGATGGGGAAGATTTGCTTGAGCCCAGGGCCGCCTTCGCTTTCGTACTTGCGCAAGGGAGATGTTCCTGTTGCCTGGCAGAAGTCCTCTTGCACCAGGCGCAGCAAAGTCTCGCCCGAGGCAGAGAGTCGGCGGTCAAAGCGCTCGACAATCAGCAACCGTTGATGTCCGAAGGTGGCTATTTCCACATTCGCCGTCGGCAGTCCGTAGGCCTGAAGCAGCTTCATGCACAACCATTCGTTGTCCACGGAGGTGCTGAAATCCGCACGACGCCCTCCCACCATGCCAATGGGTAGCTTGAAAATATGGGTGGTCGGTGTTGTTCCCCGAGGCTTGAGCCACTTGCCTTCCCACCTCAGGTAAGCGTCCTTTTCCTGGGCCCCGGCAAGGGAGATGCGAAAGTCGTCTTCAGGGTCCGGGCTGACGCCAAAGTGCGCAGGTGATACCACCTCGAGCAAATGGCGCTCTATATCCTCCTCGGACATCTCGACGCCCTCAATCTTGCCCAAGCCCGCTGGGTACTCGCCTTCCGCGAGCAACTGAATGGCGCCTACGCAGTCGCGCCCGATGGCGCGCAGCAGATCGAAGGGCTCGAGCGAGCCCGTCTTGAACCGCAGGGCTACCCGTTTTCTGATGTCAGTGCTGTCTGGCAGCAAATTGTCGAAGTAGTTGGCAACGCTGTCTCCCCTGATGGGTTCGCCATGCACGTTGAAGGGAAGGGACAGCGAGAGCGGGCGGCCCAGGTCGGAGTCCTGCCAGGCGCGCTCGTATTGCAGTTCCATATCCCCGCGCGTGGGCGTCGTCCAGCGGCCCACGCACTGGCCGTTGGCCCAAAGAACAAGAGTTCGACCCCGGGATTTGCGCGCCATATCACCACTCGACTTTCGTGGTGGAGTCGACCAATGCTCTGCGCTCGCCGAACTGCAGCTCCATCCCGACGACAGAGCACCAGGCGAGAAGCTGCTTGAAACTCATCTCATCAGGGTGCAGTTCCAGGTACGAGATGCGGTTTTGGCTAAGCCCCAGCCGACTGGCCACGGATGCCTGGCTCAGCTTGCGCCTGTTTCGGGCAGCCTTGAGCAACTGACCCAGCTGCAAGGCGGTGACCAATGGTTGCGCAGCAGGCTGAACCCGAGCCGGCTCGCCTGAACGGGCGCTGGGCTGGACTTTTGGGGCGGAAGTCATGGAAATAGATTGGAAATAGCTGTCATTCAGTTAAATGCAATTTAGCTGCAATGCAGATATATGTCAATTAGCCGGTATCAGGCTAATAGCTGGTTGGCTGATGCACGAGTAATCGCACCTCTATTTTTCAAGCGCTTTGATGCGTTCTTTGCTCGTTTCTGGGGCTTGCACGACCTCAAAGCGGTCGTAGTTGCTGCAAAGATGCCAACTGCGACGGCGGCACTCGGGCTGACGATCACCAGGTCACGCGAAAGGGTGCCGCCTTGCAGCGAGCGGTCAAATCGGCACAGGCCGACCGCTACCGGTGCAAGACGGACCAAATTCAAGAGGGAGAAAGCGAGGCGGTTGGCTTTTCATCGGCTGCCGGGTGTTTGCCAGCCGGCCCGCGGTGCACGCCGTGCGGCCCTCAGGGAACAAGTACCGTCGCACCGACGGACTTGCGTGATTCGAGCATGCGGTG
>JAYVRP010000999.1:0-3279 GCA_043776215.1 Rhodoferax sp.
CAGGCCGTCGAGCTGCTCCGTAAGGGACTCTGTCACCAAGGTCAATACATCGACAATCTCACGCTCGCGCCCTGCCAGGGGCCGCAGCGAAAGCGCCGCCACCAGCATGCCGATCGTATGCAGGGGCTGGCGCAGGTCATGGCTTGCCGACGCCAGGAAGCGTGTCTTGGCTTCATTGGCCTTGTTCGCATTTTCCAGCGCGTCCTGCAACCTGGCGTTCAGTCTGTGCTCTTGAAATCGTATGTTGACTGATTCGGAAAATGTAGCCCAGGCAGCACGGGCCAACCCCAGAAGTATCCAGAGATAGCCAAACAGCAGAAATCCGATGGAGCGCTCTGAAAACCCCGGGTTGCTGACGCCCGGACTCCAAATCCAGAGTGCCGCCAGGGTCGTCATGATCGGCAGTACATAGGCCAGGAAAATTCGCCGATGACCGGCGGTTGTGCCCACTGTCCCGGTGCAAACAGCGATCAGCAACAACGTGAACATTGCCCGTTCAGGCTCGCTCAAAAACGGGAAAACAGCCAAAAAACTTGCATGCATCAGTCCATTGATGAGACTGAGGTTGAAGGCCAATCGCACCCGTTCTGGCATTGCCAATTCTTCACGTGTCGGCAACCATGCCAGCACTTTCCGTCGCATCAGCAGCAGCACACCCGATGCGCCCAACCACATCACTGGTATCCAGAACGGTACCCGGCCAGCCGCAACAATCGCCATCACCACCAACGTAGCAAAAAGAATCCATGGAACCCGAGCGCTCTGATCGGCCAGCAGGGCGAGCAAACTAGACTCAACCGAATCCGGCGCCAGTACGTTTGCCGATCCGGACAGCGTCTTTGGGGGTGGGATTACGGATGACTTGCGCATGACAGTGCTGAAGATGGTCAACGCTAAACCAAGTCGCGGCCAAAGTCCACTGGCCAATTGGCCAGCAAGCCTGCGCCTGAACGCGAAGCGCTAATCTTTGGTTTATGGACATCAGGCGACTTGCGGAGTATGCCCAAGCACGTATGCTCGGAGTTCGACACATCTACATGAGCGGGCTGCCATGAGCACAAATTTGCGAATCTTGCTGGTTGATGACCACGCCTTATTTAGGCGCGGCCTGCACTTGATGCTGATGGAGTTGCTGGAGAACGTGGAGGTTTTTGAGGCAGAAAGCTGCGCGGCGGCCGTGGCCTTGAAAGACGACCATTTCGACATTATTTTGCTGGACCTGAACTTGCCTGACACCCAGGGGATGGAGGGTCTGCACAGAGTCAAGGGCACATTTGAAACCAGTGCTGTATTGGTCATCTCCGCAGACGAGAGCTCTGTGGTGATTCGGGAAGCCGTGGAATGCGGCGCTTCCGGATTTGTCACCAAATCCGCCAAACCTGCGGTCATGCTGAGCGCCCTGCGCCTGGTATTGGCAAATGGAATTTATTTGCCGCCGCAAGTCTTGAACGGACCACCGGCAATGGCTCCCGTTGGCACCCAGGACAAAGCCAGCCTGGTCGGTCTGACCGAACGCCAGATGGAAGTGTTGCGGCTGGCACTCAAAGGCGCGCCCAATAAAGTGATCGCCCGCAAACTGGCCGTCGCCGAAGGAACAGTCAAGGCGCACCTGTCAATTGCCTACCGCCTGCTCAACGTCCACAACAGAACCGAGGCGCTGTACTGTGCCGCCAAACTGGGCATACAAGTCTAGCGAGTCCCGAGGTCAGCATATGCACACCGACCAATTGAACCTGATACCGCGAGGTCTCGCGACCTCGGAAATGTCTGTAGTGCGTTGCGTGACGGCTCGTGGCGTTGACTTGGCACGAACGACAGATGGATCACCTATGTATGACACACGTAAGGCCGTTGCATCCCCGATGAATGTGGCCAAATCGCCAGACCGACACAACTGCGCAATTGCAAACCGACTGGAAGAGCCGCGCGAAGCAGAACCGACCCCCGACTGGTTTGTACCCAAAATATGGCAACTTTGCTTGGACTGGTTGGCACGTGACCTGGGCGCGGCGGGCGCGGGGCTGCTGTTTCTTGACCTCGGCGCACCGGTGCAATCGAGCGAACGCCCCAACACCAAAACCAAAACTGGCGCCAATGCCAAGAACGATATCAAGGTATGGGCCACTGTGGGGGATGCCGCATTACCCCGGCTACTTTGGCTGCATGACCATGGCAGCCGTCCCGTCTGGTCCACCTGCATGCGGCGTATCCCTGTGGAGCAGTGGGTGGTCTGTGACTCGGTGCACGGCTTGACCGGCGACACTTTGCCGCCCATCAATGGATCCGCGCACGTCGTTGGAGCCAAATTGGCGCAGGGAACCAGTACGGTCGCCTATGTCGGATTCAACGTACACCCCGAGCAAGCGTCTGCCTTGGTACAGCAGGCGCAGACCGCAGGATCGGCCTTGGCCGCAGCTGCACGGTCGATGGTAAGCGTGAGGGACCAGGGGCGCGAGGCGCAGTGGGTGCGTGCGTCTCGCCAAACACAAGTCACCCAGTTGGCCATGAGCCATGGCCTGACCACTGCCGAGAGCACCATCCTGCACCAAATGGTTGCTGGAAGTACCTGCCACGACATTGCAAGGCAACGTGCCGTGACGGTCAACACCGTCAAGTCGCAGGTCAAGAGCATTCACAGCAAGCTGGGTGTGCATCGCGTCGGGCAGATTCACAGTTTGCTCTAGTGGCCTGCGGCCTGTGGAAGCAGTAACAATGGCCTTTTGAACCACCGATCCAAGCCATTGTTCGGTCCGTGAGTGATTGGTTGGCGGCTGGAGGGGTCACTTCTATCCGCACACCCCCGCGATAATCCCCTGATGTCCGTAGTTTTCGAAAAGCCGTCCCTGCGCACCCGCATCCTGCCCTGGTTTGAGGGCTTCGACATCCCCTTGTTCGGGGTCGTGCTGGTGCTGGCCGCAGCGGGCCTGCTGACGATGTATTCCTCCGGCTTCGACCATGGCACGCGTTTCGAGGACCATGGTCGCAACATGGTCATTGCCGCGACGCTGATGTTCCTGGTGGCGCAGGTACCGCCGCAGCGGCTGATGCGCTTCGCTGTGCCGCTGTATGTGGTGGGGGTCGCGTTGCTGGTTGCAGTGGCGTTTTTTGGCATTACCAAGAAAGGTGCCACACGCTGGCTCAACGTCGGCATCACGATCCAGCCCAGCGAAATCCTCAAGATCGCAATGCCGCTGATGCTGGCCTGGTGGTTCCAGAAACGCGAGGGCCAGCTCCGGCCACTGGATTTTCTGGTGGCCGGGGTTCTGCTGGCCATGCCCG
>JAYVRP010001000.1:0-3276 GCA_043776215.1 Rhodoferax sp.
TCTGGCTGGATCAAGTACTCAGACTATGCACGGTGCCGTGGTCGGCCACCACAAGTGGGATTTATTTTCCTATACAAAATCTGGAAAAAATCACCCCCAGCAGTTCGTCTGCGCCAAATACACCGGTGATCTCGCCAAGTGCATTTTGCGCTAAACGCAACTCTTCAGCCAGCAAGTCCAAGGATGGAGACTTGTCGTTCACATGCAAGCGGGCCACCTCCATATGCCCGGCCACGCGCTGCAAGGCCTGCAGGTGCCGTTCGCGGGCCATGTAAACACCTTCCGACGCGGGTTGCCAACCTGCGACTCCCAGCAGCGCCGACCTCAATCCATCCAAACCTTCACCAGTCCTGGCGGAAAGATGGACGACACCCGGTGGAGCGGTTCGAAAACGCGGCTCGACCGCGTCCAACTTGTTCCACACGTGGATGACCGGCACCTTCGCGCGCAGACGCGTCACAAGCCCTTGGGCTATCTTCGAGTCTGCTTCCAGAAACAGGCGGTTTTGTTCCAATTGTTGATCTGTCGCGCCTGACGAATGCAGCATCGACAAATCATGCAAGAACACAATGGCGTCCGCTGCTCCAATTTCTTCCCAGGCACGGGCGACCCCGATGCGCTCGATGGCATCGTTGCTCTCGCGCAGTCCCGCCGTGTCGATCACGTGAACGGGTATACCTTCGATCTGTATGGTCTGCTGAATCTTGTCACGGGTTGTCCCTGCAATGGGTGAGACGATGGCAAGCTCAGCGCCCGCCAAGGCATTGAGAAGCGAGGATTTGCCGGCATTCGGTTGCCCGGCAATCACGATCCTGATGCCGTCTCGCAACAACGCTCCCTGCGTTGCCTTCTGGCGAATCTGGCCCAGTACCAAATCCAATGCTGTCAGCCGCCCCTGGACATCGTCGCCCCGCAGGATGTCAGTCTCTTCCTCAGGAAAATCCAGCGTGGCTTCCACCAGCATGCGTAAATCGGTCAACGCGGCCAGCAAGGTTTGAATCTCGCCTGAAAATGCCCCAGACAAGGACCGGTTTGCGCTGCGAACCGCAGCTTCGGTCCCTGCGTCTATTAAATCGGCGATCGCTTCTGCTTGCGCCAGGTCCAGCTTGTCATTGAGAAACGCGCGCTGGGTAAATTCGCCAGGTTGGGCCGGCCGCATACGAATCCCGGCACCGGCCTGCAGACAACGCTGCAGCAGCAACTGCATGACGACACTTCCGCCATGGCCCTGCAACTCGAGCACGTCTTCACCAGTGTAGGAATGCGGCCCCGGAAAATAGATGGCCAGCCCGCTGTCGATGGGTGCTCCAGAAGCGTCAAGGAACGGCAAATACGTGGCATGCCGGGCCTTCAGCGGCTGGCCACATATCTCGTGGACCACACCAGACAGATCCTGGCCCGACAAACGCACGATACCGACCGCGCCGCGCCCAGGCGCGGTCACGATGGCTGCAATGGCGTCTGCCTGGTACTGCGTCATGCCAATGCCCCGGTTCCCGCCGGATGGCAGCGGGTCAGAACTTCGGAAGGTTGAACTGTGGCGGAACGCCCATCCGCGTGTTGATCAACCACTGCTGCGCGATAGAAAGGATGTTGTTGGTGATCCAGTAGAGAACCAGGCCGGCCGGGAAAAAGAAAAACATGACCGAAAAAATCAAGGGCATGAACCACATCAGCTTGGCCTGCATCGGATCTGGTGGTGTCGGGTTGAGAGCCGTTTGCAGCAAAGTGGTCAGGGTCATGACCAGTGGCAAGATATAGAACGGGTCTGGCGAAGAAAGGTCTTGAATCCAGAGCACCCAGGGCGCGTTGCGCATTTCCACGCTGGAAAGCAGAACCCAGTACAAGGCAATAAAAACCGGAATCTGGACCATGATCGGGAAACAACCGCCCATTGGATTGACTTTTTCTTCCCGGTAGATCTTCATCATTTCCTGTTGCATCTGCTGCGGGCTGTCTTTCAAACGCTCGCGCATTTCCATCACCTTGGGATTGATGGCTTTCATCTTTGCCATGCTTGCATAGGCCTTGGCATTGAGCCAATAGAAAGCAATCTTGAGCAGCAGCACCAAGCCTACGATCGACCAACCCCAGTTCAGTATGAAACTGTGCAGTTTGTCGAGCAACCAGTACAAGGGCTTGGCAAGTATCGTCAACCAGCCATAGTCCTTCACCAGTTCCAGGCCAGTTGAAAGGGCCTCGAGCACTTTTTCCTCTTGGGGGCCAGCGAAAAACTTCGCCTCGACACTCTTCGTGGCGCCCGGGGCAATGGATTCCAGGGCCGTGATCATCGTCGCGCGGTAGCAGCAATCGGCAACGGTCGTGCCGGTATCGACCGCATCCAGCGACAGATCACGTTTCACGCCATCGGGCAACACCCAGGCGCTGGCAAAATAATGCTGAACCATGGCAACGTAGCCATTGTTCGATTGTTTCTCGGAGTCGGCCTTCTTCTTTTTTATGTCGGCAAATTCAACTTTTTGGTACTTCTTGCTCTCGGTATAGACCGCTGGGTCGGTAAATGTCGAATAGAACGAGGATTCACCAGGCGGTTTGTTCCCGTCCCTGACGAGTTGAAGATAAAGTTGTGGCGCCACAGCCACGGTACCGGTGTTGGTGACCGCGTGCCGTACAGCCAGGTCGTAGGCCCCGCGGCGCAAGGTGTAGGTTTTCACGAGTTTGACACCACCGACATCGGCCGACTCAAAACTCAGGACGAGTTCGTTTTCGCCATCCTTCAATTCCCGCGCGCCGACGGCTTTCATTGGTGTCTTGTGATTGGGCAATGCGGTTCCGATAGCGCCGCCGATCAGCCCCGACTGTGCTACGTAAACGCGGTCTTTGCTGTCATCCAGCAAAACAAAATTCCTATCCTTGTCCGTCATGTCCTTGTACTTGACGAACTCTGAGCGAATCAATGATCCGCCCTCACTGTCAAAGGTCAGTTTCATGACATCGGTGGAAACCACTATCTGTTCCCGGGGGGTCGCCAGCGCCGCCGTCAATGGCGGCAATGTTGTTGCTTGCCCCTGAGGGACCGTTGTTGTCGGCAATGCCACTGTTGACGCAGTCGCCGGGCCAGAAGCGGCCGTCTGCGCTGCGACGGGTAGGGGCTTGCCAGAACTGGGAAAAAACGTTGCCAGCTTGCCATTGTGAACTTGCCATTGGTCCCAGAGCAGAACCATCGAGAAGCCAAAAATCACCCACAAAATAGTGCGACGAATATCATTCATGAGGGTTTCTTTTGAGATGAGAGGCCCAGCAGCCTGGAGAACG
>JAYVRP010001001.1:0-3273 GCA_043776215.1 Rhodoferax sp.
GCCCGCAAGGGATCAGTACCCGCCCAGCTACGCGGTGCCACTGGGGATGGCGGCGGCGAAAGCCGGGGGCAAACTGGAAAGCGCCAAGAACACCATAGATCACAGCGTTGACCATGTGCAGCACAAAAGGCCAGGGTGCTGCGAAGTACCGTGCGCTGTCTGGTGTGATCGCGGCGCCACTTCCGAGTTGCGCCAGCCGGATGGTTCCGGCGATGATCGGGATGACGCTGAGCGTGAGCAGCCCGGCAGGTATGCACCAATCGGCCTTGTGGGGGGTGGGCATGTGGAACGTACGGGATGCGCGTGGTAGGGGCCGGGTCGTTTTCAGGCGGCGACCCGGGCAGATCTACAGGGTGTATTCCACCTTGAATTCAAAGGTGTCGCGGGTACGGCAGTAGGGTTCGAGCAGGCGGCCCACCGCGTGCATCTTGCTGGACTGCAGTTCGCCGTTGGCATAGAACTCGTCCTTGACATGGGCCCGGATCACCTCGCCAATGACCAGGCTCGACACGCTGGGATGTTCTCCGAACTCCAGGATCTGCACCAGGCGGCATTCGAAACTGACGGGAGACTCGGCCACCATCGGCGCCCGGACCAGGTCGGCCATCAAGGCGGTCAGCCCGGCCTCCTGAAACTCGCTGACATCGTCCGGGTATTCACCGCCAGACTTGTTCATGGCCTCGGCGATGCTCTCGACCACGGGCACGTTCACCACGAACTCCCTTGAGAACTCGATATTGCGCAAGGTGTCCTTCTTTTCACCCGCGCGGCGCCTGCGCGTCGACAGGGAAAACGACAGCAGCGGGGGCTTGACCGAGGCGATGCTGATCGAACTCAGCGGTGCCACGTTGAAGACGCCGTTTTCACCCATCGTGGAGACGAGCGCGATGGGCCGCGGGACCACCGCACCGGCCAGCAGGTGGTGCAGGTCACGGAAGTCCATGCCGTGGGGGTCGATTTTCATGGGGATATGCTTTCCTTTGCACCTGAAGCACGGGAAATCAAGACAAGTTCGATCCGTGTCAGGGCGTGGTCGGGTGCGGAATCGGGCGCGGTTGGCCCTGGTCGTCGATCGCCACATACGTCAGTGAGGCTTCCGTGACCTTGATGTAGTGGCCCTGCTTGCGAAAGCGTTCGGCAAACACCTCGACCTGCACCGTGATCGACGTGTGCCCGATGCGTGTCAGCGAAGAGAAGAACGACAGGATGTCGCCCACACGCACCGGCTGCTTGAAGATGAACTGGTTGACCGCCACGGTGGCCTGTCGGCCCTGGGTGTAGCGGGCCGGAATCACCGCGCCAGCCAGATCCACCTGGGCCATGACCCAGCCTCCGAAGATATCGCCATTGGCATTGCAGTCGCCCGGCATCGGTATGACCTTGAGCACCAGTTCCTTGTCGGTGGGTAGTTCGACCCTGGGAGCGCTTGAATCGGCTGACATGGTCACAATCTGTGTTTGTTAACGCTCTCGATTGTCCCTCATGCGCCGCGCTGCCGAACTCACATCTCCCCACCACCCGGTTTCCCAGGCTGCTGGCCCCGCCCTTCAACGCTCCGACTGGGGCACGCTGAAGCGGCTTTTTCCCTACCTGTGGCACTACAAGTGGCGCGTCATGGCGGCTCTGGCCTTCATGGTGGCCGCCAAGGTCGCCAACGTGGGGGTTCCGCTGCTGCTCAAGAACCTGGTGGACACCATGAGCCCCAATGGCGGGCGCAACGTGCTGGCCGGGGCGCAGCCGGCCGACATTGCGCAGGCGATGCTGGTGGTGCCGGTGGCGTTGCTGGTGGCCTATGGCCTGTTGCGGCTCTCGACCTCGTTGTTCACCGAACTGCGCGAGTTGATTTTCGCCAAGGCCACTGAAGGTGCGGCGCGCAGCATCTCGCTCGAAGTGTTCCGGCATCTGCACGCCCTGAGCCTGCGATTTCACCTGGAGCGCCAGACCGGCGGCATGACACGCGACATCGAGCGGGGCACGCGGGGTGTGCATTCGCTGATTTCGTATTCGCTCTACAGCATCGTGCCCACCCTGATCGAGGTCACGATGGTGCTCACGCTGCTGGCCGTCAAGTTCGACGCCTGGTTTGCCTGGATCACGGTGGCGGCGCTGGTGGTCTACATCATATTCACGATCACGGTCACCGAGTGGCGCACCCAGTACCGCAAGCAGATGAACGAGCTCGACTCGATCGCGCATTCGCGCGCCATCGATTCGCTGCTCAATTACGAGACGGTGAAGTACTTCAACAACGAGGAGTTCGAGGCCCGCCGCTACGACGAGAACCTGGAGCGTCTGCGCCGCGCCAGCCTCAAGAGCCAGAGCACGCTCTCGCTGCTCAACACCGGCCAGCAACTCATCATCGCCACGGCACTGGTGGCGATGTTGTGGCGCGCCACCGAGGGCGTGGTGGCCGGGCGCATGACGCTGGGTGACCTGGTGATGGTCAACGCCTTCATGATCCAGATCTACATCCCGCTCAACAACCTGGGCATGTTCTACCGCGAGATCAAGCAGGCGCTGACCGATCTGGACAAGATGTTCACCCTGCTCGAACGCAACCGCGAGGTCGACGATGTGCCGGGGGCGAGGGCGCTGGTGGTCAGCCAGGGCGAGGTGCGCTTCGACCGCGTGAGCTTTGCCTACGACCCGGCGCGGCCGATCCTGCACGATGTGAGCTTCACCATTCCCGCGGGCAAGACGGTGGCCGTGGTCGGCCCCTCGGGCGCCGGCACGAGCACGCTGGCGCGGCGGCTCTACCGTTTCTACGACATCAATTCGGGCGCCATCACCATCGATGGCCAGGAACTGCGCAGCGTCACCCAGTCCAGCCTGCGCGCCGCCATCGGCATCGTGCCCCAGGACACGGTGCTCTTCAACGACACGGTGGCCTACAACATCGCCTACGGCCGCGCCGGTGCCTCGCAGGTCGAGGTGGTGGCGGCGGCGCGCGCGGCGCACATCCACGATTTCATCGCCGCCACGCCCAAGGGCTACGAGACCATGGTGGGCGAGCGCGGCATCAAGCTTTCGGGCGGCGAGCGGCAGCGGGTTGCCATCGCCCGGGCGTTTCTCGCCGATGCGCGGGTGCTGATCCTCGACGAGGCGACCTCGAGTCTCGACAGCGAGAGCGAGGCGCTGATCCAGGAGGCGATGCAGCGGCTGATGCGCGGGCGCACCTCGATCGTGATCGCGCACCGGCTCTCGACCGTGCGTGCGCTCGACCGCATTCTGGTGTTCGATCGCGGCCAGATCGTCGAGGAAGGCACGCACCGT
>JAYVRP010001002.1:0-11203 GCA_043776215.1 Rhodoferax sp.
GGCTTTTCCTCAGGGGCCTGGGTATGCTTGATGAAGATCCTGGCGGCCCAGATACCGGCTTCATAAAGCAGGCACATAGGGATGGCCAGCGCCAGTTGAGAAACCACATCGGGCGGTGTGAGGACGGCCGCAATGACGAATGACAAGACGATGAAGTAGCCGCGAAACTCCTTCAGCTTTTCGATGGTCACGATGTTCATGCGTGCCAGCAGCACCACCACGATGGGAACCTGAAACGCGACGCCAAAGGCCAGGTACAAGCCCAAGATGGCCTCGACATAGGAGGCAATATCCGGCGTGGCCGCCACGCTGGAAGGGGTCACGGCCTGGATAAAAGCGAACATCTTGTCGAGGACGAAAAACTGGACGAATCCAATACCCAGATAGGCCAGCACACTGCCGAAAAATATCAACGGCACAGCCAGACGCTTCTCGTGGCCATACAAACCCGGTGCCACGAACGCCCAGGCCTGGTACATCAGCCAGGGCAGCGCCAGCAATACCCCGGCCATCATCAACACCTTGAGCGGGACAAAAAACGGTGAAAAGACGCCCACCGCGATCAACTTCGCGCCAGGCGGCATATGGGCACGGATCGGAGCGGCGATGAGGTCGATCAAACCGCCGGGGGATGGCCAGATCGCCAGCAAGGCCATGCACACCACCAACCCGATCAGACTGTAGATCAGGCGGTCGCGCAACTCCATGAGGTGCTGCACGAACGGCTGTTCCGTGCCGGCGAGTTCGTCTTCTTTGTTCTTGGAATCTGTCATCTTGTTGCTGGGGCCAATCACCTGGCGGGATCGCGACCCCGGCGGAAAACGGCAATGCCGTAGGGTCAGCCGACTTTCTGCGGCCGGAACCTGGCGACGCGCGCCGCGCCCGACAAGGCCCGTGTGCGGGTGCCGGTTCGGGCCTTGTACCAGTTAGGCATTGCACCTTGCTTCACACGCCAATGCTTCTTCGGGTGTCGGTACACCGGGTAACTCTCCAGCGCGGGCGCCGTCTCACTCAGATTCGAATCGGTGTTCATGGCAGTGGCGTCGGCCCAGGACTTCTCGAAATCGCTGGCGCCACTCTGAATGGAGTTCTCGATGTCCTTGGCTGCGCCGGAGAACGACTCCTTCATTTTCTTGAGTTCGTCAAGCTCCATCGAGCGACTGACCTCGGCCTTGACGTCGGAGACGTAACGCTGGGCTTTGCCCAGCAGCGTGCCCACGGTGCGGGCCACGCGCGGCAACTTCTCAGGCCCGATCACGATCAGCGCGACGGCGCCGATCAGCGCCATCTTCGAAATGCCAAGGTCAATCACGCCAGTATTGCGTCAAGTATCAGGACTTCTGCCTGGCTTCTACATCGATGGTCGTCTTGTCGGGGCTTGCGGCCGCATTCGCAACTTGCGCCGATGGTGCGCCGGCCTTGTCGTCGGCATTGCTGGCGCCATCCTTCATGCCGTCCTTGAAGCCCTTGACCGCGCCGCCCAGGTCGCTACCCATGTTCTTGAGCTTCTTGGTTCCAAATACCATCACAACGATCAACAGCACGATCAGCCAGTGCCAAATTGAAAAAGAACCCATAAGTTACTCCTAAACAATTAGAGAATTTTAGTCTTGCGCAAACACCGGCCCCGAAAGACCTTGTTTCAGCCGCGCAGCCATGGACGAGGCCCGCCCATCACGTGAACATGCAGGTGGTGAACCTCTTGCCCGCCTTCAGCACCCGTATTGCTCACAATCCTGAATCCCCCCTCTGGGTAGGGCCTGCAACCTTCCTGCATGGCCAGGCGTGGCGCCAGCACCATCATGCGCCCCATCAGGCCCTCATGTTCCGGCCCCAAGTGGGCGAACGACGGGATATGCAACTTCGGCACCAGCAGGAAATGCACCGGCGCCCACGGATGAATATCCTGGAACGCAAAGATGTGCTCGTCTTCAAAGACCTTGCGGGATGGAATCTTGCCTTCGACAATCTTGCAGAACAGGCAGTTGGGGTCGTGCGCCATGGTTCCGAACTGCTCCTAGGCGCCGACAGCGCGGCTGTTGTTCATGGCCACCATCCCTCGAACGATGCGGTACAGGAACCAGATTGAAATCAGGCTCCATGCGATGGCCCCCGGCAGGTACAGCAACAGAAACAGCGGAAGGGTGAGCAGGTAAAGTACGCCGGCCAGTATCACCGACCGGATCCGCCACGAAAAGTGGCTGGCCTGCCAAGTGCCCGCAGCTTCGTCCTTCTTGACCAGGTCGAGCACCAGGGCCACAATCAGCAACGCGGCACCTGCCTGCGCACCGGGGATGATCGCCCCCACCGCCACGATCAGGTGCAATGCATAACTGACCCAGCCCAATGTCTTGAGCGACTGCGCCTTGTCGCTGTCGATGGCCTTGACGTCGATCACTTCATCCATTGGTACTCTCCTTTGAAACGCTATCCGTCGAGCCCTGCTCCCGGCCCACCGCCTTGCGCAAGGCTTTCTCATCGATACCGCTGGTTCCTGCGCGACGCTGCAGTTCGGCCAGTACGTCGGCTGGCGCCAGATCGTAATGCGCCAAGGCAATCAGGCAATGAAACCACAGGTCGGCCACCTCTCCCACCAGCAAGGCCCGGCGCTCGGCAACCTCGACCCCGACCGCTTGCGCGTAGTCCAGATCCTTCGATGCCATCACGACTTCGGTCGCCTCTTCACCGATTTTCTTCAGAAAGGCGTCCGGCCCACGGTGCAACAAACGCGCGACATAACTCTTGTTCACGTCGCCTGCGCGCGACGCCTTGCGGCTCTCGATCACCCGAGAAAGATCCTCCAGAACAGCATTTGACAACGGGCGGGACTCCATACATGGTGCCTATTTGTAGATCGACTCCGGGTCTTTCAAGACCGGCTCTGTGGTTTTCCACGTGCCCGCCAGCACACCACCCTGGTGCAACTGGAAGAAGCAACTGTGTCGCCCCGTATGGCAAGCAATGGACGGCTGGTGCCCCTGTTGCGTTACCTTGAGCAGCAACACGTCGTTGTCGCAGTCCATGCGCAGTTCATGCACCACCTGCACATGGCCTGACTCCTCCCCCTTGAACCACAACTTGCCGCGCGAGCGACTGAAATACACGGCACGACCCAGCTCGACGGTTTTCTCCAGAGCCTCCCGGTTCATCCAGGCAAACATCAGCACATCACCCGAGGTGATTTCCTGGGCAATGACGGGCACCAGCCCCGCCGCGTCCCATCGCACATCGTTCAACCAATTCATGAAGGTATTGTCGGTGATGGGCAGCGCCACCGTGCCGCTGCGTCGCCGCTCAGAGTCGGACCGGGATACCGCGCGCAGCCATGTGCTGCTTGGCCTGCAGAACCGTGAATTCGCCGTAATGGAAGATGCTCGCCGCAAGCACCGCGTCGGCCCCGCCGAGTTGGATCCCGTCCGCCAGGTCGTCGAGTGTCCCAACACCACCAGAGGCGATCACGGGCAGGTCCACCGCATCACTCACAGCCCGGGTCAAAGCCAGGTCGAAACCGGATTTGGTGCCATCGCGGTCCATGCTGGTCAGCAACAATTCCCCGGCACCGCGGGTGGCCATTTCGCGCGCCCATGCGATTGCATCGATCCCGGTATTGCGCCGCCCACCATGGCTGTACACATCCCAGCCGGGCCCCGCACAACTGCCATCGAGCCGCACGGCCTGTGCAGCCTGCAAAGTGCGGCGCTTGGCATCGATGGCCACCACAATGCATTGGGCCCCGTACCTTCCCGAAGCGTCTTCGATGACCTGGGGGTTGGCCAGCGCGGCCGAATTGAAGCTCGTTTTGTCGGCACCGGCATTGAGAAGGCGCCGCACGTCGTCGACGGTCCGGACACCCCCTCCCACGGTCAGCGGTATGAACACCTGGCTGGCAACGGCTTCGATGATGTGCAGCAACAGGTCGCGGTCATCACTGGTGGCGGTGATGTCGAGGAACGTCAGCTCGTCCGCGCCCTGTTCGTTGTAACGGGCCGCAATTTCCACTGGATCACCTGCATCGCGCAAGTCGATGAAATTCACGCCCTTGACGACCCGCCCGCCAGTGACGTCCATGCACGGGATGATGCGCTTGGCGAGCATGGCAACAGCGAACGCCGGGCTCAGCCGTTCAGTTCGTCGGCGCGGGTCTGGGCAGCGGCAAAATCAAGGTCGCCAGAGTAGATGGCGCGCCCGCAGATCACACCTTCGACTCCCTCACTCTCCACATCGCACAACGCGTCGATATCCGCCATGGAGCTTAATCCGCCCGACGCGATGACAGGAATCTTCAAGGCCTGCGCCAGCTTGACCGTGGCCTCGATGTTGATACCCGACAACATGCCGTCGCGCCCGATGTCGGTGTAGATGATCGCCTCGACGCCGTAATCCTCGAATTTCTTGCCGAGATCGATGACATCGTGGCGCGTAAGCTTGCTCCAGCCGTCCGTGGCGATACGGCCGTCCCGGGCATCGAGCCCGACAATGATGTGACCGCCGAATGCGGTACAGGCGTCCTGCAGGAAACCGGGATTCTTCACGGCTGCGGTGCCGATGATCACGTAACGCAGGCCGGCGTCCAGGTAGCGCTCGATGGTGTCCAGGTCGCGGATACCGCCGCCAAGTTGCACGTCAACCTCGCTGCCGACACTCTTGAGGATCTTGCGGATTGCCATCTCGTTCTTCGGATGGCCGGCGAACGCCCCGTTCAGATCGACCAGATGCAACCTGCGCGCACCCTGGGTGACCCAATTGCGGGCCACCAGCGCCGGATCCTCGCCAAAAGTGGTGGATTGATCCATGTCGCCTTGTTTCAGGCGGACACATTGGCCATCTTTCAGATCAATTGCGGGAATGAGCAGCATGGTGCGGAGATGGCGCCAATGAATCAGGGATTCCAGCGCAGGAAGTTGCGATAAAGCGCGAGGCCGTGGACAGCACTTTTTTCTGGATGAAATTGGGTTGCAAAAATATTATCGCGCGCAATCGCCGCGGCAAAGCGGCCACCATAGTCGGCTTCGCCGGCGCTGTGGCGCGCAACAGACGGTCTGGCGTAGAAACTGTGCACAAAATAGAAATAGCTGCCGTCTGGAACCTGGTCCCACATGGCATGGCGTTCCTCGCCATGGCTGCATTGCGAAACCTGGTTCCAGCCCATCTGGGGAACCTTGAAACGGCTTCCGTCGGCCTGCAATTGGCCATGCAGCGAGAAGCGCACAACTTCACCGGGGAAAAGCGCAAGGCCGGCGGTGCCGCCGCCGTCATCGCGCTTGCGGCCCTCCTGGCTGTGCTCCAACAGCATCTGCATGCCGACACACACTCCGAACAACGGCTTGCTCGCGGCACATTCCAGCACGGAGTCCACCAACCCGGACTCGCGCAGCTCGCGCATGCAGTCAGGCATCGCCCCCTGGCCGGGCAAAATCACACGTTCGGCCGCACGCACCTGATCCGGATCGGAGGTGATGACGACCTCGTAGCCGCTGCCCTGGGCCGCCGCATGCACGGCCTGCGACACTGATCGCAGGTTGCCCATGCCGTAGTCCACGACGGCGACTTTCCTGTTACCCATGGTGCCTCACAGCGAGCCCTTGGTGGAGGGAATGGTCCCGATGGTACGGGGGTCGATTTCCAGGGCGGCACGCAACGCCCGGGCAAAGGCCTTGAATACCGATTCGGCCTGGTGATGGGCGTTCTCGCCGCGCAGGTTGTCGATGTGCAAACTCACCAGTGCATGGTTCACGAACCCTTGAAAGAACTCATGCGCGAGTTGGCTGTCGAAGGTGCCGATCATGCCGCTCTTGAAAGGCACATGCATCACGAGCCCGGGCCGCCCCGAAAAATCGACCACTACCCGACTCAGGGCTTCGTCGAGCGGCACGTAGGCATGACCGAAGCGCCGGATGCCCTTCTTGTCGCCCACGGCGCGGAACACCGCCTGCCCCAGCGTGATGCCGACATCTTCCACCGTATGGTGACCATCGATATGCAGGTCGCCCTGCGCCTGGACGTCCAGGTCGATCAGGGCATGGCGCGCGATCTGGTCCAGCATGTGATCAAAAAATCCGATGCCCGTTGCCAGGTTGGACTGGCCTGTGCCGTCCAGGTTGACTCGCACGGTGATGCGGGTCTCGGCCGTGTGGCGTGTCACCTCCGCAATACGCGGCCCGGTGGCGTTCATGGAAATGCTTGGCATAACGAATCCTTCAGGGCAGTCAACAGGGTGCGATTTTCGTCCGCAGTACCCACCGTCAGACGCAGGCAGTTCGCGAGCAAGGGGTGAGTGCCAGACATGTTCTTGACCAGTACGCCGTGTGCCTTCATCCGCTCGAACACCGTGGTCGCGGCCTCCGGCCCTGCTCCGGGAAACGGAGTCAATCGCACCAGCACCATGTTGGCGTCGCTGTGGAAGGCGCGGACACCGGGCAGGCCGCCCAACGCGTGCTGCAATTGCAGCCGCTGGGCAACGATGTCGCGTGCCTGGGCGGCAAACACATCGGCGTGCTCAAGGGCAAACAATGCGCATTCGGCGTTCAACACGCTGACGTTGTAGGGCGGTCGGACCTTGTCCACCTCGCGGACCAACGCTGCAGGGCCCACCAGATACCCGATGCGGACACCGGCCAACCCGAACTTGCTGAGGGTACGCATGAGCAACACGTTGTCATGGCGCGCCAGCCGCCCCATGAAGGTTTTCCCGGCAAAGGGTTGGTAAGCCTCGTCGATCACCACCAGGCCCGGGGCAGCGGCGATGATCCTGTCGATCACGGCGTCATCCCACAGGTTTGCGGTCGGGTTGTTCGGATATGCCAGATAGATGATGCTTGGCTGGTGCTGCTCCATGGCCTCGAACATCGCTGCCTCATCCAGCTCGAAGTCGGCGCGCAAGGGCACACCGACAAATTTCAGGCCCTGCAACTGTGCGCTCAAGCCGTACATCACGAATCCGGGCACTGGCGCCATAAGACAGGCACCGGGAACATCGCATGCCACGGACAGCAAGGTGATCAGTTCGTCCGATCCATTGCCCAGCATGATTCCGAAGCCGCCCGGGATTCCGGCATGGGCGGCCAGCGCCACACGCAAGGATTCGACACGGCCGCCGGGGTAGCGGTTCAATTCAACGGCTGCCAACCGTTGCCCCAACTTGTCGCGCAGGTCCTGGGGCAACCCATGCGGATTCTCCATCGCATCCATCTTGAGCAAACCGGCAGCGCCCTGAACGACGTAGGCGTGCATCGCACGCACATCCGGTCGCACGCAACGCTCGATCAGGCTGGAACTGGGCTGGGGAATGCTGGTCATGCGTTGGCGGCGAAGTTGGAGTTGACCCGTCAACGCATCGTGATCGGATGTCAACAGGTGTAGGCCGTGGCGAGTGCATTCACCAGCACGAGTTGAACTGGCATGTCGGCCTCGTAGACCCCGGCATTGCGCGCGAGTTCAGCGTCGAAGAGCGGCTTGGCCATGCGTGGTTCGAGCCGACGCCCGTTGATGCAAAACAGCGGTTTCACGCCACCTCGCACTGCCTGGGCATGCACCTCCAAAGCACCCTCCAGGACTCCCACCAGGTAGTACTGGACATACGTGGGGCCCTGCTTCTTGTCGGAGAGTTCCAGCGCCCGCAGTTCGCGCAGGCTCATGGCATTGGCGGCGCCAACCAGCAACATGCCAGCTGCAAGTGCAAGGCCCTTGGCACTCCACGTGGGGGCACTTCGCATGGCAGATGCACGACATTGCACGATGTCTGGCTGGGCCATCACTCCATCCTCATTTCTGCAGCGCGGGCATGGGCGTCCAGCCCTTCGCCATAGGCCAGCTCTGCCGCGACCCGGCCCAGAATCCGGGCACCCGCCGGGCTGACCTCGATCAGGCTGCTGCGCTTCTGGAAATCGTAGACACCGAGTGGGCTGGAGAAACGCGCGGTGGCGCCGGTCGGCAACACATGGTTGGGGCCGGCACAATAGTCGCCGAGGCTTTCGCTGGTGTATGCCCCGAGGAAAATGGCGCCCGCATGCCGGAGCAGGGGCTCCCACCGATGGGGCTCGCTGCTGCTCACTTCCAGGTGTTCGGGGGCTACCCGGTTGCTGATGGCACAGGCCTCTTCCATAGTACGGGTGTGTACCAGTGCGCCACGGCCATTCAGCGAGGCTGCAATGATCTCGCGCCGTGCCATGGTGGGCAGAAGGCGGTCGATGGACGCCTGCACCTGGTCGATGTAGGCGAGGTCCGGGCATAACAAAATGCTTTGGGCCAGCTCGTCGTGCTCAGCCTGGCTGAAGAGGTCCATGGCCACCCAATCAGGCGGGGTGGAGCCGTCGGCCAGCACCAGGATTTCGCTCGGCCCGGCGATCAAGTCAATACCCACGACGCCGAACACGCGCCGCTTGGCGGCTGCCACATAGGCATTGCCAGGCCCGGTGATCTTGTCTACCCGGGGTACGGTGTGTGTACCGTAGGCGAGCGCGGCAATCGCCTGGGCGCCCCCCAGCGTAAATACACGTGTCACCCCGGCCAAATACGCCGCGGCGAGTACCAACGGGTTGCGCTCACCGGTTGCGCTCTCGTCCGCTGTGCCAGGTGCAGCCGGCATCGGCACCACCATGACGATTTCTGGCACGCCTGCGACCTGCGCCGGGATGGCGTTCATCAGCACGGACGACGGGTAGGCCGCCTTGCCACCGGGGACATAAATCCCGACCCGGTCCAGCGGCGTTACTTTCTGGCCCAGCAGGGTGCCGTCGGCATCGCGGTAACTCCAGCTCTCGCCACTCGCCGCTTTCTGTGCTTCGTGGAAAGTGCGAACCCGTTGTGCTGCCACTTCCAGTGCGTGACGGCGGGCTGGTGTGATCTGCTCGAAGGCGGACTTCAACTCGGCTTGCGTCAGCTCCAGCGCCGCGACCGAGGGCGCATGCACACGGTCGAAACGGCGGGTGTATTCGAGCACGGCGGCATCCCCGCGCAGCCGGACGTCGGCCAGGATGTCTTGCACGCTTTGTTCGATGGCTCCATCAGCCGCACTCGACCAGTGCAGGCGACTCGCAAAGGCGGCTTCGAAATCGGCATGGGTGGTGACCATGCGAACCGGGGATGCTGCGAGGGGCTGCATGGTGTCAAGCGGGGCGCGGATTCACGGCAGTGGCAAACGCGTCAATGATCCGCCGCAGGGGGATCTGCTTGAGTTTGAGTGCGGCCTGGTTGACCACCAGGCGCGAACTGATGTCCATGATGTGTTCAACCTCGACCAGGTGGTTGGCCCGCAGCGTATTGCCGGTGGAGACCAGATCGACGATTGCGTCGGCCATGCCGGTCAATGGTGCCAGTTCCATGCTGCCGTAAAGCTTGATCAAATCGACGTGAACACCCTTCGCGGCAAAAAAATCGCGGGCAATGGCCACGTATTTGGTTGCCACCGTCAGGCGAGAGCCTTGCCTGACAGCCGACACGTAGTCAAAACCTGCGCGCACCGCCACGCTGATGCGGCACTTGGCGATTTGCAGGTCCAGCGGCTGGTAAAGGCCTTCACTGCCATGCTCGATCAGGGTGTCCCGCCCGGTGATGCCCAGGTCTGCACCACCATATTGCACGTAGGTCGGCACATCGGTGGCACGCACCACGAGCACCCGCACATCGGGGTGGTTGGTGTCGAGAATCAATTTTCTTGACGTGTCGGAATCGTCAAGCACGGTGATGCCTGCTGCCGCCAGGAGCGGCAGAGCTTCCTCGAAGATGCGACCCTTGGACAGTGCGAGCGTGATCATCGCCAGCTCTTCAGGCGCGCGCGCGCTCGATGTCGGCGCCGATGGCTCGCAGTTTCGCCTCCATCTGGTCATAGCCCCGGTCGAGGTGGTAGATGCGGTCCACCACAGTTTCGCCATCGGCCACCAATCCGGCAATGACCAGGCTGGCGGACGCCCGCAAGTCGGTCGCCATGATGGTCGCGCCGGACAACTGTTGTACCCCCTCGACCACCGCCACCTTGCCGTCGATCTGGATGCTGGCGCCCAGGCGAACCAGCTCGTTCACATGCATGAACCTGTTTTCGAAGATGGTTTCGGTGACTTTAGCAGTGCCCGTGGACACGCTGTTGAGCGCCATGAACTGGGCCTGCATGTCGGTGGGAAAGCCCGGGTACTCCGTGGTGCGGAAACTTTGCGCCTTGAGCCGGCCTTGCGAGCGAATGCGGATCCCGTCGTCCACGGCGTCGATTTGCGCACCGGCCGCCAGCAGCTTTTCGATGACCGCCTCAAGGTGGTCAGCACGGCCATGGGCCAGTAGCACGTCGCCCCCTGTTGCCGCCACTGCGCACAGGAAGGTCCCGGCCTCGATGCGGTCTGCGACCACGCGATGGCTGCATCCGTGCAATCGGTCCACACCCTCGATGCGGATGCGGCTGGTCCCGTGGCCTTCGATACGCGCACCCATGGCGATCAGCATATGGGCCAGGTCGGATATCTCGGGTTCTTGTGCGGCGTTTTCAAGAACCGTCTCGCCCTGGGCCAGCGCGGCAGCCATGAGGAAGTTCTCGGTGCCAGTGACCGTCACCATGTCAGTGGTGATCCGAGCACCGCGCAAGCGACGTCCCCCGCCCACGATGCTGGCAACCATGTAGCCGTGTTCGACGCGGATCTCGGCTCCCATGGCCGTCAAGCCCATGATGTGCTGGTCTACCGGCCGCGAACCGATGGCGCAACCGCCCGGCAAGGAGACCGTGGCAACACCAAAACGTGCCAGCAAGGGCCCGAGCGCCAGCACCGAAGCGCGCATGGTTTTCACCAGATCGTAGGGCGCTTCGGGCTTGGTCAGGTTGCTCGCGTCGACGCGCACGACACCGTCGTCGCCACGATCAATCACGACTCCCATGTTTCGGACGAGCTTGACCATGGTCGAGACGTCCTGCAGGCGCGGAACGTTCTCCAAAGTCACCGGATCAGCCGTCAACAGGCATGCACACAACTCAGGCAGCGCCGCGTTTTTCGCGCCCGAGATGGGCACCTCGCCATGCAGTTGCCTGCCGCCTCGAATGACCAGTCTATCCATGTGATTTCCATTCCTCGGGAGTCAGCGTTTTCATCGACAAGGCGTGCACTTCATCGGTGTGCAACCTGGCGCCTAGCGTGGCGTACACCATCTGGTGTCGCTGAATCGCGCGCTTCCCGGCGAACTGGTCGGACACAATCGTGGCGTACCAATGGCGGCCATCCCCCTCCAG
>JAYVRP010001003.1:0-3260 GCA_043776215.1 Rhodoferax sp.
GCAGCGATGGGTCAAAATCCAGCCCATGGAAACCTACTTCAACCACCTGCACGCCCTGCACCAGGGCAAGATGGAAATGTTTCGCGGGCAACTGGTGCCGTGCTTCGAAGTGCCAGACCGGGCGGACCAGGTGCTGGCGCAGATGCGACAACGCGGCCTGGGCCCGGTGCATCAGGTGGCGGCCTGTGAAGCAGGCGTGCTTGCCTCGATTCACACACCAGCCTACCTGCATTTCCTGGAACATGCCTGGGCCGAGTGGGTGGCACTCGACCCCGCCAATGCACAACGCGATGCGTTGCCCTCCGTGTGGCCCAACCATGGCTTGCGTACTGATGTGTTGCCGGCCAACTTTGCGGCGCGCATGGGGCTCTTCTCATTCGATGCCGGCTCGCCACTGACGGCCGGCACCTGGGCCGCAGCGCGCCAGGGGGCAGCCTGCGCATGGATGGCGGCCCAGGCCGTCGCTGACGGTACACGCGCGGCCTTTGCCCTGAGCCGTCCACCGGGCCATCACGCGGGGGCGGATTTTTTTGGCGGTTACTGTTTCCTGAACAATGCGGCTCTCGCGGCGCAGGCACTGCGCGCGCGTGGCCTGGAGCGGGTGGCGGTGCTGGACATCGACTTCCACCACGGCAACGGCACACAGGCGATCTTTTATGACCGGCCTGACGTCTTCTTTGCCAGCATTCACGGCGATCCCCATACCGAGTACCCGTTTTTTCTGGGTTATCTGGACGAACTCGGCACCGGTGCCGGGGAGGGTTTCAACCTGAACTTGCCGCTGGCGCGCGGAACCGGCTTCGAGCGCTGGCGCGCGGCGCTGGAACTCGCGCTGGCGAAGATTCTGGAATTTCGCGCCGATGCGCTGGTGGTGTCGCTGGGCCTCGACACCTTCGAGGGAGATCCCATCTCCGGTTTCACCTTGCGCAGCGAAGACTATCTGCGGGTGGGCGAAGACCTTGCGCGCGCCGCCTTGCCAACGGTGTTTGTATTTGAAGGAGGGTATGCCGTGGCTGACCTGGGTATCAATGCGGTGAACGTGCTGGAAGGATTTGAGCAGGGCCGGAGCTAAACGCCCCGGCGGGTGTCAGATATCAACCCGGTGCCGTGTGCGCAGCAGCGCGATCCAGCCCGCCAGGGCGACGCTGGCCAGCAGGATCGGGAACCCGAGCGTGGGCGACCACTGCAGCAGCGCCCCGGACAAGCCCGACGCGCTCATGCCGCCCAGGGTGTAGGTCAGCACCAGAACCGCCGTGCTGTTGACGAGCGTGATGCCTTGCTCGCGCGAGCCGATGTCGATCATGGCCAGCGTGTACAAGCTTCCCCCGGCCCCGCCCCAGAGGAAAACAAGGGGCCAGGCCAGCACTGCCGTGTGGGCAATGAACGGAATCACGCAGGTCGCGAGCAAGGTGACGAAGGCCAGCACGATCATCATGCTGCGGCGCCCCGCCGCCTTGTCGCTCCACCGGTCCGCCAGCATGCCCACCGGCAACATCATCAGGGCGCTGCCCAGCCCGCTGGCTGAGACCAGCAGGGCGGCCGACGCCGCACCAAGGCCCAGCGCCAAGCCGTAGAGTGGCAGGATCGACGTGATGCCGCTCTCGAAAAAGCCACCCACGAAACCGGCCAGCATGATGATCGGGTGTTTCACCAGGGCCTGCCAGACCCCGCGCAGGCCGACCGTCGAGGAGTGGGCATCGGCGGCGTGAGGCAGAGGCGGGATCAGCAGGCTGGTCATCAAACCCAGCGCCATGAAACCGATGGCGACCCACAACGCGCCGGGCTGCGCGGGACCGACCCCCACCAGCACCGCAGGCCCGATGACAAACGCAGTACCCACCATGGTTTCGAAGATGCCGATATAACGGCCACGCTGGCCCGGCGGCGAAAACTCGGCCACGACGGCTTCGGCCAGCACCCAGCGCAGGCCCGAAGCAGCACCTGCCAGCAATTCCAGCAGGAACCAGATCGGCAGGTTGTTGGTGAGGGCAAAACCGATCGACGACACGGCGGGAATGCCGGCGGCCAGCCACAAGGTGGGGCGCCGGCCCAACTGCTGCGTGACCCACGACGCGAAGGGTGTGAACAGGAAGATGCCGGCCCAGCCACTGGCGGCAAACAGGCCCGCGACGGTGGTGGATACATCGGCCGCCTTGAGCCGCAACAGCAACAACGGCAACAGCATGAAGTAACCCACGAGTTCGAAGAACGTCGAGGCGAAGATGCAGAACAGTCCGAATGGCGGTTTGCCCGGCGTCATGGTCATGGTCCGACGCGTGCCTGCAGCAGTGCGGTCGCTACCTCGGCAAAACCCGCCCCGCGTTCACCTCGCGTGACATACCGGGGCAGATGGGTCAACTCCGGCACAAAGCGGCCGATGTTGGCCACGCCGATGGACTGGGCGAAGGCCTGGAACATCACCTGGTCGTTGGTGGAGTCACCCACATAGACCCAATGGCCGATCTCCTGGTCCAGCGAGCGGCCCCACAAGGCGCGCGTGATCCAGCGCGCGCCCACCAGCTTGTTGTGGTCACCGAACCAGCCGTTGATATGGATGCTGCTGATGGTGGCATGCATGCCTTCTTCCTGCAGGATACGCACCACCTGGGCAATGGCCGGCGCCGGCAGGTGCGTGAACTCGCTGTGATCGACCGCGATATCGGTTTCCCGCCCCGGCGAATCCTGCGACAACAGGGCGCCTGGAACTTCACGCAGGACACGTTGTGCCACCTTTTGCATGCGCAGCAAGTTGCCCTGCCGCGTCGCCGCGTCCTGCAGGTACAGGCGTCGCACTCCTGCCGGTACCGCGCCGTGGGGTGAATGCGCCATCAGGCGCACCAGGGCCACCGACCCGTTTTCGGCCACGATCGCGTCGACCGGCCAGCGGCGGGAGAAAGGTTCACTCCAGCCGACGGGACGGCCTGTAATGGCGACCACCGGTAAACCGGCTTGCCGCAAGGCGCCAAGGGCCTCCAGCGCGTCGGGTGTGATGGCTCCCGCAGTCGTCAGGGTGTCGTCGATGTCGGTGAAGACGCCGGTGACTTGCCGACGCTCGATTGCCGGCCAGGTCGATAGAGGCAGCAGGGGGGACAACACGTCGACAGGCTCAGTGCGAACGGGTGGAGGGCGCAGTGCG
Source organism: Rhodoferax sp. (assembly GCA_043776215.1). Classification (GTDB taxonomy): domain Bacteria; phylum Pseudomonadota; class Gammaproteobacteria; order Burkholderiales; family Burkholderiaceae_C; genus CAISIP01. The sequence goes on from JAYVRP010001003.1 coordinate 3,137, forward strand.
AACGGGTGCAGGGCGCTACCCGACAGCGGACCGCGTCAACCCGCCGACTGCAATGCCAGCCCGGCGTGTTCGCGCAGCGGGTGGAAGTGGATCTTGGGGAAACGCTCTTGCGCCAGCCGCACGT
>JAYVRP010001004.1:0-11198 GCA_043776215.1 Rhodoferax sp.
GTCCAGTGCGAGGTCTTGCGCCAGCGTGGCGATGCCGGCCATGTAGGCGCTGGCCTGGCTGGTGCCGAACATGGTGCGGCTGCCGCCGTTGTAGTTGGCACCCACCATGCGGGTGCCAGGTGCCAGAACGTCGAGCAACTCGCCGTCGCGCTGGCCAAAAGCGGCCAGCTGGTCGGCACCAGTGCCGTAGTCGATGGCGCCATTGGCGTAGTTGACCGGGCCGCCGAAGCTGCCGCTCCACACTGCACCCACCGCCAGCACCGCCGGGTCGGCGGCCGGATAGGCCACACCCATGTCACTGTTGAACTGGAAGAAGTTGTTGCCGCTGGCGGCCGTGATCAGGATGTTCATGCCGGCGAGCGCCGACAACTCGTCACCCAGGCCGTAACGTCCGATGGCGGAGTCCCAGTTGCCGCCGTCACCCAGTGACAGGTTGACCACACCGATGTGGTACTCGTCGGCATGGGCTACCACCCACTGCAGGGCGTTTTCCAGATAGCTGAAGTAGCCCGAGCCGTCGTCGCCAAAGACCTTCAGGGCGATCAGGTCGGCGCCTTGCGCCACGCCGCCATAGGTGCCGTCCTGGCTGCCGATCAGGCTGGCCACGTGGGAGCCGTGACCGTTGCGGTCGCTGGCGTCGTTGTCGTTGTTGGCGAAATCGTGGCTGTAGATAATGCGGTCGGCGATGCCGTTGCCGTCAAGGTCCGGGCCGAACCAGGAGTGGTTGAGGTCAATGCCGGTGTCGATCACCACGGTGGTGACGCCCGAACCATCGATGCCGGCAAAACGCGCATCGTTGCGGAATGCGTCCAGCCCGACCAGTGTGCCGGCCATGGAGTTGGACGACAGCGTCTGGACTGTCAGGCCTTCTTCGACCAGCACATCCTCGGGCAGGCTCAGCACCACGTCCATGCCGCTCAATGTCAGGCCGGCGAGCGAGAGCGTGCTGGCGCCGGTGCCGGGAGAGGTCTGCATCCAGCCGGCCTGCATGACCTCGGCCACCACATAACTGCCAGGCAACAAGGCGTCGAACCGGTACGTGCCGTTCACATCCGTGACGACGGAGCGCTCGCCGCCGTCGAGGCTGCCATTGCCATTGCCGTCCAGGAAGATGGTCCAGCCCGCGAGGCCGTGTTCGTCCACGTCGCGCTGGCCGTCACCGTCGGTATCTTCAAACTTGATGCCGCTGATGCTGGATGCCTGGACATTGGCGAAATCGAGACTGCCGATATCCGCGCCGCTGGTGGTGCCCACGGTATAGGTGCCTGCCAGCGGGCCGGTCTGCAACCAGCCACTTTGCATGACTTCACTCACACGGTAGCTGCCCGGCCCGAGGTCGGTGAAGTGGTAGTGGCCGTACTGGTCGGTGGTGGTGACGGCGTCGATGCTGCCGTTGGCATCGCGGTCGAGCTGGATGGTCCAGTCAGCCAGGCCTGCTTCACTGCCGTCGAGCAAACCGTTGGCGTTCAGGTCGTTGAACTTCTGCCCACCGATCTGCGCAAGATGGAAGTTGCCGAAGTTCACGTTGCCGGTGTTTGCGTCGGTGACCACATTCACGGCCTGGCTGTTGTCGCCCGGCAGCGTTTGCACCCAGCCGGCCAGCATCACTTCGCGCACCCGGTAAGCACCCGGGTCGAGGTCGATGAAGCTGTAGCTGCCATCCACCGCGGTGACGGTACTGACCTCGCCGTTGTCCAGGACGCTGTTGTTGTTGCCATCCAGGAAGACCGTCCAGCCGGACAGCCCCGCCTCGCCCGCGTCGCGGATGCCGTCGCCGTCGTAGTCTTCGAACTTGGTGCCGGAGATACTGCCCGTGCCGCCCGACACCGTGATCGTTGCGCCGGAATCAGCCTCGCCGGACGCGGCCTCTTCGTTGCCGGCCCAGTCGCGCACGGTGCTGAAGAAGCTGTAGGTATGGCCTTTTTCCCCGAGGTAGATCGCCTCGGTCAGGTCGGTATCGGCCATCCAGATATCGAAGGCGCCGCCGTCTTCGGACACGTAGACCGAGAAGTCGTGCACACCGGAGCCGTTGGCATCGTCTTCGCCACCCCAGCGCACCAGAAACTCGCTGTCGGCAGTGGTGCCGGTGGCAAATGCGATCACCTGGCTGGTCGGCACACCGGCATCCAGGGTGTTGAAGATGGCCGGGGTGTCGATGGGCTCTTCGGTGTCGAACACGATGCGCGCCTGCGCGTCCACCACCGCACCGGTCTCGATATTGCGCAGCGCCTTGATCTTGTAGGTCACGTACCCTTCGCCGCGGCCCGTGCCCTGCACCAGGACCTTGTGGTTGGCGTCGTACACAGTGTCGTTGACGGGCAGGAACCCGATACTGGCGTCCTGCGGCACGTCGCCGGTTTCCGGGTCGATCGTGGTCATGGTCCAGGTGACGATGCCGGTGCTGACATCCACACTGGCCGATACGTCCAGGAAATAACCGCGCGCCGGGTCGGCCGTGAAGTCGAGACGCTTCTGGTAGAAGGCGCTCTTGCCGTCGAGCTCGACGATCTGCTCGCTGAAACCGAAGTCGTCGATGCGGAAGGTACGCCAGTCAAGGTCGCTGTCAAGTTGCTGGGTCACCACCACCTGCTGGGCTGGCGCGGTGGCATCGGCCGCGTTTTCAAAGCGGATCATGTAGTCGAGGGTGCTCTTGGACGACACCCAGGCCTCGTCGCCATAACCCTCTGGCCCGATCATGTCGTTGGGGTCGCGCGGGCGCACCACGCAGGGCTTGTAGACGATGGTTTTTTCGGTGCAGGTCTTCGGGTCGAAGGTGACCTGAGTTCCGCCGCCGTCCAGGCACTGCGGTGCGGACTCGCGGATCCGCTTGATCTCTTCGGGCTTGCACTTCAGGCATTCCTCGGGGACAGGGAACGGCGGGAAGCCGCTCTCGGTGGTGAGGTTGGTGTCCGCGATGGCAGCCACCGGCAGGCCGGCGCTCAAAGCCAGGCCGGTGGCCATGGCGATCGGGTCGAACGTGGCACCGGAGGACCAGGCGATTCCGTTGTAGATGCTGTAGTGCAGCGTCTTCTCGGCTACTTCCGGATCGGGGTTGGCATCCACTTCCCAGACCACGATCATGTCGTTGCCCAGGCGTTCCATCGCCGGGTCCATGATGCTGGCGCCGAAGGCAATCTCCTGCGGCGTGCCCCAGGCGCTGCCGTTCCAGGCGGCCGTCATCAGGTGGTCGATATCACCTGCGCCCTTGACGACCCAGGACATCACCAGCTGGCCGCTGGCATCGTGGCTGACGGTCAGGCCGCTGTCCATGCCCGCCGTGCTGGCCACGGTCTGCATCGTGCTCCAGATGTGGTTGGTTTCGTCGTAGGTGGCGTACACCACATTGTTGGCATCCATCGCGGCTTCATAGTCTTCCACCGTGGGTGTGGGGCTCAGGGGGCTGGCGGCATGCGTCCAGACCACCATGCGTTTGCCCGCGCCGTCCACCGCGGCGGTGGCGTAACTGTTGACACCAAAGCTGCCATCCAGGGCCACCGGCGTGCTCCAGGCGGTGCCGAATTCGGCGGCCATCACGTTCCAGCCGATCTGGGAGGCGTGGGGGTCGGCCATGTGGGTCCAGGCGCCGAAGATGACGCCATCGTCCCGGGCCAGGGTCATGGCCGAGTCGCTGGTGACATCCAGTGCCACGTCGGCGTTGGACAAGACATGGTTGGTGCCATAGGTGGCGCCGGTGCCGACCAGCGCGGCAGCATCGAAGATCGGGATGTAGACATCCTGCGGCCCCAACTCGGACGGCAGGACATCGGCGCTTTCGTTGTTGTACAACGTGACCGAGAACACCTCGTTGAAGGGCATCCAGCCGATGTTGCCGCTGAAGGTGATGTTGCCGGTGACCGACTTGATCTTGAACTCGGGCTTGATGCCCAGGTTGATGGTGAGATCGCCCTGCACCCGCACCGAGTCGCCGGTGGGGCCGACGTCGAGCTGCGCGTACAGGCCGAAGGTGCCGCTGACGTCGACTTCGAAGATGCCGTCCGGCCAGACGAATTCGGGGAAAGGCTGGATCGCCTTCCACTCCAGCACCGAGAAGTTGATACCGCCACCAAAGGTGATGCCGTCCTCGAACTCCAGGCCGAAGCGGCTTCCCAGGCCCACAGCCAGCGAGTAGGCGAGGTGGGCCGCCGTGACGGCCGGGTGCGGAATCTTGCTCAGCAAGGTGGACAAGCCATAACGCCAGTCGAATTGGGCGGTCGCACCCACGGTGGCCTTGGCGCTGTTGAACATCCAGTCCTTGGCGGCTTCGTTGACACCCCATTCGGCCGTGACGCTGCCCTGTCCGGCGATCGTGGAGCGGATGTTGCTGCCCTTGAACGAGCCCTGGATCTGGCCTTGCGCACCCAGTGTGGCCTTGCAGTTGTTTTCACCCACCTGGCCGTTCAGGGCCAGCACCAGCTCGGCGGAGGTGCCAAACACGTCCCACGGGCCGAACTTCCATTGCCGGCCGTAGGCCACACTGACACCTTCGGTGGCGAGTGGCGTATCGGCAGCCGCATCGGCGACCGACACCGTGGCCGCAGCCGGCCAGATGAAGTCGCGCTGGCTCAGCGGGAAGATGTCGTAATAGATATCGGTGTCGTCCTGGATGTCCCCGTTGCGCTTGAGGTGCGTGAACATCACCAGGCCGTTGTCGCCCACGATGATTTGGGGTGCCACATCGAGGCTGGTGTCGCTGGTCAGGCGCACCGGTGCCGACCATTCGAATCCGCCGCCGACCTTGGCGCGGGCCACGGCGTAATAGATCTCCGAGTTGTTGCCCTTGCCTTGTTGCCACGCAATGACCGTGCCCGCACCTGTGCCGTCGAACAGCTTGTTGCTGGACGCAATGACCGGCCCGTAGCTGTCGGCGCTGGAAATCGCCCGTGCATCCTTCCAGGTGCCGCTGGCACTGTCGAACCAGGCATGCCAGACCAGGCCTTCACGCGTCCAGACCATGTGCGTGATGCCGTTGGAATCGCGGTTGAGCGCCGGGTTGCTGTCGTTGCTGGCGCCGATGCCTCCCAGCGGCTGGATGTAGATGATGCCGGCATTGCCGGGCGTGGTTTGGCCCAGCGTGATTTCGGGCACCGTCAGGTCGACCTGGCCGTCACGGTTCATGTCGAGCGCGCGACCGATCGCCACCACCTTGTACAGGCCCGGGTTCAGACGCGCAAAGCTGTAGTGGCCGTTGGCATCGCTGAGGGCGCTGGCCTTGTATTCCAGGCTGCCGTTCTCGTGGATCAGGTAGGCGGTCATCTGGATATCGGCCAGGCCGGTATCGGTCTCGGAGTCACGCACTTCACCGGCCATGCTGGCGTAGGGAACGAACTCCGGGTTCTGCTGGTACATGCGGGCGAAGATGTCGCGTACGTCGCGGATCGGGTGGCCCGGGTCGGACACCATCACCATCATGCGGTCGAGCACCTGGACATATTCACCCCAGGTCAGGCCGATCAGCGGCTGGATACGTCCCCAGAAGGCGTTCCACTCGGCCGCCGGGATGCTGCTCGGGCGCGCGCTGGCTTCGATGGCGTCCCAGTCTGCAATCAGGCGCGTGTCGTTGGCCAGGATACGGCCTACGCGCATGTCGAGCGTGCCGGCGACGGAGGAACTCCGGAACACCACCGGCACACTGTACCCGGCACCTGGACGCAGGATGTCCATCGGGCCGTCGTAACTGGCGGCCATGAGGTAGATCGGGGTGGTGTGCAGGTCGGCCGCGGACAGGCCCATGGGGGTGGCGCTGAAGCTCTCCAGGATCATCAGCGGTGCCATGGTGTCGGTGCCACCATCGTTCACATAGTTGATCGTGAAAATGCTGGTGCGGTTGACCATCACCTGGCCCGGGCCGGTGATCGTCATGTAGACGGCGGCCTCCTTGCCCTGTGCGACGTCCAGGGCGTCCACGAGGGTGAAGGGCGTCAGCACGACCCGGGTTCCGTCGGGCAGGTAGTTGACTTGTTCGGCCACCACATCGTATTTACCGACGGCGGCGCCAAACAGGCTGAAGGTGGCATACGCCTCGCTCGAGTTGTCCAGCGATACCGCATGGGCCCGGGTCACGGTGCCATCGGGCGCCACGAGGCTGAACTCGGTGTTGGCGCCAAACCGGGCGCCGTCGATACGCAAGGTGACGTCGCCGGAGTTGCCCACTTCACGGGCAAAGATGCTGGTAACCGAGAACGGAATGATCTCGGCCGTGATCTTGTAAGGCGGGTTGCCCTGCACGGACTGGCCATAGGCCAGCACGTAGTAGGTGCCTGCCTGGGTGGTGGGAATCAGCAGGTCCGGGTCGGACACGAAGCCGTCCCGCGCGGCAACGTCGAACTGGCCGCGCGAAGGCATGCTGCCGAAACGAACGTACAACTCGTTGGCCATGTCGATGCCGGCGCTGTCCAGACGCAGGCGCACGGTTTCACCGGCAGCGACGTCGAACTTGTAATACACCGCCTGACCTGCGGCCAGATTGCCGATGTCTCCCGTTGTGCCCAGTGGCAACACCTCTACATCCAGCGCGACACGGTCGAGGCTGCCGCCGATGTTGTTGGCCTCGTTGCTCTCCGGGATATGGTTGCGGATGTCGCTGCGCACGATCACCTTGTAGTTGCCGGGTGTCACGCCGGGCAGTGTGGCGGTCAGGGTGCTGCTGTAACTGGAGCCACCGGCCACGTCGCCACTGTGCGTAACCACGCCGAACAACGGGTCGTTGATGTCCCAGGTGTCGTCGGACGAGAGGTAGACCGAGTCGGTCCAGCTGCCCAGCGCCGGGTTGGTCCCGTTGTTATTGACACTGAACGTGATGGTGGCCGATCGCCCCGGAATGCCATTGGCCGGAATGACAATGTCGCCGACCACCAGGTCGGCCGGTGGCGCCAGCGCCACCTGGGTGAACGAGGCATCCTGCCCCACGTTGTTCAGCTCGTTGGCTTCCGTGATATACCGGCCGGCGTCGGTGGCGACGAACAGGTAGAACGGACCGGACTGGCCGTATGGCACCCGCACATCGAGTGTCTCGGTATAACTCGCACCGGCTGCCAGATTGGAGTGGTAGGCATACCCCAGGTAGAGGTCGGCATTGCGGTCCAGCACACCGTCCCGCGACAGGTAGATGGCGTCGTACCAGTTGCGGTTGCCGGTGGGGTCGGCGCCGTTGTTGGCGACGGTCCAGGTGACTTGCATGATCTGGCCGCTGATCGCGTTGGCCGGGGCATCGACGGCGGTGACCGTCAGGTCGGGCCGCAGCAGCTCCAGCGGCAAGATGCCATCCGGGTTGTTCGGGTCGAACGGCACCACGTGCACCTTGTCGTTGGAGGCGGAGGCACGCACGTTGTTGGCTTCGCCCGGCGTGCCCTCGGTGACGGAGTTGTACTTGTCGGTGCGCACAATCACGAAATAATCGTTCGGCGCCAGGTTGGTGGGCAAGCTGAAGCTGGTATCGGCGTTGTAACCGGCATCCACGGCGAGGCTGGCGTTGCGGTAACGCTGGCCAAGGTAGATGTCGCTGTTGTCGAGCACGGCGTCCAGCGACAGGAACACGTCGTCGTACCAGTTGTTCGTGTTGGTGAGGTTCTGGCCCTGGTTTTCCACGCGCCACGACACGTCCAGCGGCAGGCCCACCATGCCTGAAGCCTCGTGCGTGAGGCTGGTGATCTGCAGATCGGGGGTGTCGCGAACCACTTCGATGCTGGCAAACGCGGAGTTGTTGTCGTTGTTCGACTCGTACACCTGGCCAAAGACGTCGCCCAGCACATACAGGCGGTAGCTGCCACCCGTCAGACTGAACGGCAGCGTGAGGGTTTCGGTGCGGGAGTAACTGCCGCCGGGGTTGAGCAGACCGGTGTGGTTGAAGTTTTCCAGCACGATGTCATCGTCGTCCATCAGGATGTCGTCGGCGGAAATCCGGAGCTGGTCGTACCAGGAACTGGCCACCGAGTCGCCGGTGCCATCGTTGCGCACGGTCCAGGTCACAGACACCTGTTTGCCGGCTTCACCCGTGGCGGAGGTGGAGAAAGATTTGATCGCCAGATCGGCCGGTTTGGCGACGACGTTCATGGTGCCAGAGGCCGTGGCGTTGTTGTTTTCGCCAAACGGATTCGCCGGAAAACCTTCGAACACGTTGTTGTAGATGTCGGTCTTGACGATTAGCCGGTACGCCCCGCTGATGTTGAACGGCAGCGTGAAGCTGGCGCTGTTGTCGTAATAACCGCTGACGAGATTGCCGTTGTTGTCTTCGGTCGCCACGCCCAGCACGCCAGTGTGGCCGCGCTCGCCCAGGGAAATGTCATTGGCATCCAGGATACCGTCGGTGGACAGGTAGAACCGGTCGGTCCAGTAGTTGTCGGGGGTCGGGGTGGCGCCGAAGTTGGCCACGCGCCAGGAGACGTTGTAGTTGTGGCCAGCCTCGGCCGAGGCTGGTGCCGTGACACTGTAGACCTCCAGGTCCGGCGGCGGGGTGAGTTGTACCGTGGTGGTTTCGGGGCCGGTGCCGTCACCCAGCATGTCCTGCGCCGAGTTGTTGAGTTCGCTGCCGTGCTCATACACGTGGTTGTTGTTATCGGTGATGACGAAGAAGTGGAACTCACCGATCACCCCGATCGGCAGGGGGATGTTCTTGCTGACGTTGTAGGTGGCGCCTGCGGCCAGCCGGCCTTCATGCAGGAAACTTCCCAAGTTGCGGTCGTCACCGTTACCCAGGACGTTGTCCTCGGACATGACAACCCTGTCGTACCAGGCGGTTTCCGCCGTGGGCCCGGCACCGTGGTTGCCAATCGTCCAGCTGATCGCCATCGGCTGACCGGAGAAGGCCAGGTTTTGCGCTTCGACGGTGTCGACCTGCAGGTCGGGTGGTGGTGTGAGGGTGATGAGGATCAACCCCGACACATAGACGTTGTCGCCTTCCTTCTGGTCTTCGAACACCTGGTTGTAGATGTCGGTCTTGACCATGAAGTGGTACTCGCCGAACAGGCCCTTGGGGAATGTGATGTTTTGGCTGTTGCTGTAACTTTCGCCCACTGGCAGGTAGTTGGGGTTGACGAAAGTGCCCAGGTTGATGTTGTCCTCGGTCGTGTCCCAACTGTCGTCGAGCGACAAGCGGATTTCGTCGTACCACACAGGCGCGCTGGTGGCGCCAACACCAGTGTTCTTCACAACCCAGCTGATTGCAGTGGATGTGCCTGATGCCGGATCATTCGGTGGCGTCAGGCTGGTGACTTGCAGATTGGGCAGCGGCGGGAAGGTGATGGTCAAGACCGTGTCGTCCACCAGCGTGTTGTTGTCCTGGCCGAGCGGGGTCTCGTTGACCTGGCCATACGCGTCAGTGACGACCACCAGACGGCGCTCGCCTGCCTGGACGGGGGTCAGGCCCAGGCTTTGCGTGCGGGTGACGGAGGCGCCTGCGGCAAGGGTGCCTTCGAAGCTGAAATAACCGAAATCCTGGGTGAGTGCGCCGCCCAGGTTCGCGAGGTAGACGCGGTCGTTCCAGGTGCCGCTGAAGGCGGCGCTGCCTTGGTTGGTGATGGTCCAGCTCAAGGTGATGGCCTGCCCGGCCAAGGCCTCCGCCGGCATCACGATATTGCTCACCACCAGGTCTGGCAGTGGCGGCAAGGTGGACACGATGGGTGAGGCGCTGGTGCTGCGGTTGTTGCCCTCGTGGGCATGTTCGTAGATGTTGTTTACGCTGTCTGCGACCACCACCACATACCAGTTGCCAGGGCTGTAGAGCGGAATCGTGACGGCCCGGTCGACCGTGGCACTGTCACCGGCCGCCAGCGACTGGCTGTAGATGTAGTCGCCCAGGTAATAGTCCAGCGAGGTTCCATTGCTCGACAGGTAGAGGTAGTTGTGGAAGTTGCTCGCGGCGGCCTCCCCCTGGTTGTTCAGGGTGAAGCTCACGTTGAAGGTGTCGCCCGAATGCGCGCTGGGGGGCACCACCACGTTACTGACGGTCAGGTCGGCGTAATCGGCCAGCGTGAGTTGGATGCCCCGTGCGATGACGTTGTTGGTCTCGCTGATCTCGGGCTCGTTGCCGCCAGAATCGGTTTCCAGCAGAAGGTAGTAGGCCCCCTCGGCAAGACTCACGTTGAGCGGCAGCTGGATGTTCTGGATATTGCGGGTGTAGTGCCCGCCGGCTTCCACCGGGCGGATGTCCGGGCTGGCGGCGGCGTAGACGGATGTCAATTCGATGTCATCGGCACCGCGGGTGGCATCGGTCGACAAGAAGACGCGGTCGTACCAGTTGCCATAGGTCGGGCCGGTGCCGATGTTGTTGACGGTCCAGCTGACGTCGATCTTGCTGCCGAACAGGGCCGCGTCGGGAGCATTCAAGGCCGCAGGTGTCAGGTCCTCGGTCGGCACGACGACTTGCACCGACGTCGAGCCGACGTTGTTGCCTTCGTTGCCGCGTTCGTAGACCTGGTTGTAGTTGTCGGTCTTGACCAGCAGGTTCCAGTTGCCGGTGCGGTTGACCGGTATGTTGACCGTGGCGCTGCGCGCCAACTGGCCACCGGCCGCAATGCTGTCGTAGTAGTAAAGCTCGCTCAGGAAGACATCGTCGTTGTTGCCGAACGTGGCGTCGGTGGAAAGGACGATACGGTCGTACCAGTAACCCCCGGAGCCGGTCGCCGTGGCGCCTCCCGTGTTGTTCACGTTCCAGGAGACCGTGATGCTCTTGCCGGCTTCAATGACCGCGGGCGCGAGTACATTGGTGACCGTCAGGTCCGGCAGCGGCGGAACCACGGTAGCGAACACACTGCTGTACAAGGCGTTGTTGTTTTCGTTGTTCTCGGGCTGGTTGGAGCTCGAGTCGACCTGCACGCGGATGTAGAAGTTCCCCGCGTTCATGGTGTCGTTGAGCGGCAGCGTGACATTGGCCGAATTCGCGTATTGGCCACCGGCGACCAAGCCGCCGACGTTGCTGAACAACACGTTGGCCAGGAAGATGTCATTGGCGGGGTTGGTATCGGTCGAGAGCCACAGGCTGTCGTACCAGGCGCCGTTGCGGGCCGAGTCGGTGCCGATATTGCCCACGGTCCAGGTGACTTTGACCGGGCCCCCCAGCGCGGCGCCGCCTCCCGGCAGCGCGCTGCCGTCGGGCATCGAGATGCTGATGTCCACCGGGTTCAGGTCGGGGGAAGCGACCTGCACCGTGCCCAGGTAGGTCTGGTAGCCGCTGGTGCCACTGTCCTGGTCCATGCGGTTGCCGG
>JAYVRP010001005.1:0-11181 GCA_043776215.1 Rhodoferax sp.
ACCAATTCGGACATTGCCGAAGAGTTGAACAAGCAGGGCTACAAGGTGGTCAAGGCGCAAGTCCGCATGCCGAATGGACCGATCAAGGTCGTGGGTGACAGCACCGTCAGCGTGGCCTTGCATACCGACGTGGTAGTCGACATCACGGTCTCCGTGTACGGCGAGTCCACCTGATCCAGATTCACGGGTGACTGTGCAGGTGCACACTGTGCACCTGTGTCCCACCACTTGCAGTGAAAGAGCCACCTGGGCATGCGCCAAGGTGGCTCTTGTGCTTTCAGGGGCATCCCGCTTTGTGCACAACTTGATCACAGGATTTCCTGCGCTTATTCCCAGCCTATCACTCGACGCGCAACGTCCCTGCGCGTAGCATCAAAAGCTACCTAGGAAATCTCCATGTCTGCTGTACTTTCTGCTGTCGACGACTATGGTCACGACCGCCAGGTCGCGCAATTGCGCATTCCACCACACTCCATCGAAGCCGAGTCCAGTGTGCTGGGTGGACTGCTGCTGGACAACGGTGCGTGGGACCGCGTTGCCGATTTACTCGGAGATGCCGACTTCTACCGGTATGAGCACCGGCTGGTTTTTGATGCCATCAGTGGCTTGGTCAACGCCAATCGGCCGGCAGACGTGATCACGGTCTTTGAGCATCTGCGCAGTCTGGGAAAAGCCGAAGAGGTCGGTGGCCTGTCCTACCTGAATTCGCTGGCGCAATATGTTCCAAGCGCCGGCAACATCCGCCGTTACGCCGAGATCGTGCGTGAGCGCTCCATTTTGCGCAAACTCGTGAGCGCCAGTGACGAGATTGCAACCAACGCCTTTAATCCGCAAGGCCGACCGGTGGCAACGATTGTGGATGAGGCTGAGCAGAAAATTTTCAATATTGGCGAGCAGGGCTCGCGCATGAAACAGGGCTTCCAGGCCATGGACACCCTGGTCGTCGAGTTGCTCGACCGGGTGCAGGAAATGGCGGACAACCCGAATGACGTGACGGGTGTCCCGACAGGGTTCTATGACCTTGACCGCATGACAGCGGGGTTTCAGGCGGGCGACCTGATCGTGCTTGCCGCTCGGCCATCCATGGGAAAAACTGCGTTGGCGATCAATATTGCCGAGCATGTGGCCTTGAATGAAGGCCTGCCGGTCGCGGTCTTTTCGATGGAAATGGGTGCTGCGCAGTTGGCCGTGCGGATTGTGGGGTCGATTGGCCGGATTGATCAGGGGCATTTGCGAACCGGAAAACTCACGGATGAAGAGTGGCCGCGCCTGACCGAAGCCATCGAAAAGTTGCGCAACATCTCGCTGCACATCGATGAAAGTGCGGGCCTCACCTCCAGCGAATTGCGCGCCAATGCGCGGCGGCTAGCACGCCAGTGTGGACAGCTCGGCCTGATCGTTGTGGATTACCTGCAACTGATGAGCGGCTCGGCCTCGAGTGACGAAAATCGCGCGACGGAGCTCGGTGAAATCTCGCGGGGCCTCAAGATGCTGGCCAAGGAACTCAAGTGTCCGGTGATTGCGCTCTCCCAGCTCAATCGCAGCGTCGAATCCCGGCCCGACAAACGACCCATGATGAGCGATTTGCGCGAGTCTGGCGCCATCGAGCAGGACGCCGACATCATCATGTTCATCTACCGCGACGAGTATTACACCAAGGATGCCTGCAAGGAGCCCGGCATCGCGGAGGTCATCATTGCGAAGCAGCGCAATGGCCCCACCGGCGTGGTCAAACTGGCCTTCCTCAAACCAATCACGAAGTTCGAGAACCTCGCAAACGGTGGAAGCGGTGACTATTGATCGGTTGGGCGGCTAGAGGACTTCGCTGGCAAAGTCTGCCAGGCGCGAGCGTTCTCCCCGTGCAAGTGTGATGTGGCCACCATGTGGCCATCCCTTGAACTTGTCGACGGCGAAGGTCAGCCCCGACGAGCCTTCGGTCAAATAGGGCGTGTCGATCTGTGCCAGGTTGCCCATGCAAATGATCTTGGTGCCGGGACCCGCTCGTGTAATCAGGGTCTTCATCTGTTTGGGCGTCAGGTTTTGCGCTTCGTCGATGATGACGTATTTGTTCAGGAAGGTTCGCCCTCGCATGAAATTCATGCTCTTTATTTTGATGCGGCTACGGATCAGTTCGCTGGTAGCGGCCCGGCCCCATTCGCCAGCGCTCGTGTCGGTCTTGCCGAGTACCTCCAGGTTGTCATCCAGCGCGCCCATCCATGGGCCCATCTTTTCTTCTTCGGTACCCGGCAGAAAGCCGATGTCTTCGCCAACGCTGACCGTGGCACGCGTCACGATGATCTCGGTGTAACGACGGTCGTCGAGCACCTGGGTCAGTCCGGCAGCCAAGGCCATGAGGGTCTTTCCGCTGCCGGCGGTACCTGTCAAGGTGACAAAGTCCACCTCCGGATCCATCAGCAGGTTCATCGCGAAATTTTGCTCACGGTTGCGCGTTGTCACGCCCCAGACTGCGTTCTTCAGATGGTTGTAGTCCTTCAGGGTCTTGAAGACCGCTGTCTTTCCCCGAATTTCCGTCACACGCGCGTACAGGCTGGGTTCTCCAGGGGACTCGAAATACACGAACTGGTTGATCAGCAGGCTCGGTACCACCGGCCCACTGACCCGGTAGAAGGTGTGCACGCCTTGCTGCCAACTCTCGACGGTTTGGCCATGCGTGGCCCAAAAATCACTCGGCAATGCATAGGATCCGGCATACAACAGGTCTCCGTCGTCCAGGGTCTTGTCGTTCTGGTAGTCATCCGTGGCCAGACCCAGCGCACGCGCCTTGACCCGCATGTTGATGTCCTTGGACACCAGCACAACTTCACGCGCGAAGGACGAAGTACCCGGACTGGCATGTCGTTGCCGCAACGACTCCACCACGCCAAGAATCTGGTTGTCCGCCTTGCCCTGCGGCAAGCTCGCAGGCAAGGAATAGTCGAGAGTCTGGGTCTGGAAGAACAATTTGCCTTTGGCGTCGCGATGCCCAGTCGCGTCCAGGCGAAGCCCGTTGCCAATGTCGGCCCCGCTGGTGGCGGCAAGCGCATCCAGTGACCGGCTGGTTTGGCGAGCGTTGCGCGCAACCTCGGTCATGCCCTTCTTGTGCCCGTCAAGCTCTTCCAGAACAATCATCGGCAGGAAGATGTCGTGTTCCTCAAAACGAAACAGGCACATCGGGTCGTGCAGCAACACGTTGGTGTCCAGGACAAACAGTTTTGCCGGGCCGCCTGCCTTGCGTTTCTTGGCTTTGGTGGGAGCCTCGTCGGAAAGTGTGGTCGACGGTGCCGGGATCGCACGCTCCAAGGCCTTGGTGATCACGGGGCTCGTCGCGGGTGGCATGCGCGCCGCGAAGGCCTCTGCAAAATTCGATTCCGAACGTGTTTTCGTTAGTCTTTCGTGCGCACCCAGTCGCGAGGCCTCGGCACGGTCATTGACAACATCAGGCGTCCGCTTCCTGGGCTTCGCCACAGCACGAACCGGCGCATCGTAGGAATCCACAGTCAAGAGGGCTGCACGTTTGGTCGGGAGAGGGGGCAATGGCATGGTCCGAAGGGCTCACTGAGGAAACGGCCGACCGTGGAGCGGCAATGGCTCCCAGGCTACCGCGATCAAAATGAAAAAGCCGCCTTGGACCAAGGCGGCTTTTCTGCAAGACGGGTGGCACTCGACGACATCATGAAAGTCATTATGCATGAGCACCCTGCCAGTACTCTGCGCTGGTCAGGCGGCCTTTTTCAGCACTTTCACGGCCTTAAGCACATCATCGACGTGTCCGGGAACCTTGAGCCCACGCCACTCTTCCTTGAGCAGACCATCCGCGCCAATAAGGAAGGTGCTGCGCTCGATCCCCTTGACCTTCTTGCCGTACATGATCTTGTTCTTGACTACACCGAACATGTGGCACATCTTTTCTTCCGTGTCGGCAATCAGTTCAAAAGGAAGTTCCAACTTGAGCTTGAATTCCTCGTGGGACTTCATGTTGTCGCGCGATACACCGAATACGCTGGCCCCGGCCTTGACGAACTCCTTGTGTTTGTCCCTGAACTGCATGGCTTCGGTGGTGCAGCCAGGGGTGTTGTCCTTCGGGTAGAAATACAGCACCATGGTCTTGCCAAGGTGCGTGCTGTTGGACACTTTCACGCCGCTGGTGGCGTTGGCTTCAAATTCAGGGAGGGGCTTGTTGACAACGATCGCCATAAGTTTTTTGAGTCTCGCGTGCAGAATGTGTCAGGGTCTGGTTGACGCCGCGCATGCGTGGAAGGCATGTGTTCGACGTCAAACCGCAACCAAGGATTTTAGCCGCAAAAGGCCCTTGAATCCGGGTTAACTGAGGCTGTCTTCGATCAGAAGCGCCGCGACGACCATGCGGCCTTCACTCGAAAGAATGTTGTAGGTGCGGCATGCGGCCTGTGTATCCATGGTCTCCAATCCGATACGCCTGTGCATCAGCGGCGCAAGCCAGGCAGGAGGCGGGAAGCGGATGCGGTCGCCGCTGCCAAAGAGGACCAACTCTGCCTCGATATCGGCCAGACTGGCAAAGTGTGCCTCGGTCAAGTGCGCAAATGAAGGGCATAACCAGGCGATACGCGCCCCCGCTGAACTGATGACCACACTCGAGTGGATGCGCTCACCCTGCACCGCGATCCAGCCTTTTCCGTAGCCCGAAATGGATTGAACGGACGATTTGTCTGGCTGAAGTTTCATGGGTTTTTCGAGGGCTGAACTGTGGTCCAATTATAGGTTTTCCGCCTGCCTGTGACCCTGCTGGAGAGACCATGAAATCGATTCGCAAATCCACCAAGCTTGACAACGTCTGTTATGACATTCGCGGCCCCATTCTCGAATGCGCGCACCGGATGGAGGAGGAGGGCCACAAGATCATCAGGCTCAACATCGGCAACCTTGCGGTGTTTGGCTTCGATTCGCCGGAAGAGATCCAGCAGGACATGATTCGCAATCTGCCCAATTCGGCGGGCTACTCCGACAGCAAGGGCATATTTGCGGCGCGCAAGGCGGTCATGCACTACACGCAACAGCAAGGTGTCAAGGGAGTGACTCTGGACGACATCTACCTTGGAAACGGAGCCTCGGAGTTGATCGTCATGGCCAGCAACGCGATGCTCAATGACGGTGACGAGATGCTGATACCGTCGCCTGACTACCCGCTATGGACTGCGGCAGTCGTGCTGTCTGGCGGCAAGCCAGTGCACTACCTGTGTGAGGAGGAAAATGGATGGATGCCCAGCCTGGAGGACATCCGGGCCAAGGTCACGGCCCGCACCAAAGGGATTGTGATCATCAACCCGAACAACCCGACAGGTGCGCTGTATTCGGACGACCTTTTGCGCGGAATCATCGACATCGCGCGCGAACACGGCTTGGTTATTTTTGCCGACGAGGTGTACGACAAGGTTCTGTACGACGACGCCCGGCACACGGCCATCGCCTCTCTCAGCGAGGACGTGCTGACCCTCACTTTCAACAGTCTCAGCAAGAGTTACCGGTCCTGTGGTTATCGCTCCGGCTGGATGGTCGTGTCTGGCGACAAGAAGCCGGCCCGCGACTACATCGACGGGTTGAACATGATGTCGAACCTGCGCCTGTGTCCGAACGTGCCGGGGCAGTACGCCATCCAGACCGCGTTGGGAGGTTACCAGAGCATCAACGATCTGGTGGCCGAGGGGGGCCGCCTGCGGCGTCAGCGGGATCTCGCCTATGAGCTGATTTCTGCGATTCCCGGAGTCAGTTGTGTCAAGCCGCGGGCAGCTTTGTACATGTTTCCCCGGCTGGACCCGGAGGTCTACCCGATCAAGGACGATCAGGAGTTCGTGCTGGAGTTGCTGCAGGAAACCAAGGTGATGCTGGTCCAGGGAACCGGCTTCAACTGGGCCCGGCCGGATCATTTCCGGATCGTGTTCTTGCCGCACGAAGACGATTTGCGCGAGGCCATCGGCCGGATTGCCCGCTTCCTCGAGCAATACCGCAAGCGCCACAACGACGCCGGGTCGCGCAGTTCCATCAAACTGGTGGCTGCGCGCGCCTGATCGCAGCGACTGCATGACGAACCAAACAGAAACCCTTCAATGAATCCAATACAAGTCGGACTACTGGGCATCGGCACGGTAGGCAGCGGTACCTTCAGTGTTCTTAGGCGCAACCAGACGGAGATTCGCCGGCGTGCAGGGCGCGGCATTGAAATCACCATGGTGGCCGACCTTGACGTTGCTCGCGCGCAGGCCTTGGTTGGGCCGGACGTTCGCGTGGTCAATGACGCGCGGGCCGTGATCGCCAATCCTGACATTGACATCGTGATCGAACTGATCGGTGGTTACGGCATTGCACGGCAGCTCGTCATGGAGGCCATTGCGGCCGGCAAGCATGTCGTGACGGCCAACAAGGCGTTGCTGGCGGTTCATGGCACCGAAATCTTTGCCGCCGCCCACGCGCGGGGCGTGATGGTCGCGTTCGAGGCTGCAGTGGCAGGGGGTATTCCGATCATCAAGGCGCTGCGTGAAGGCCTGACGGCCAACAGCATTCAGTGGATTGCCGGCATCATCAACGGGACCACCAACTTCATTTTGAGCGAGATGCGCGACAAGGGCCTGGATTTCGCGGTCGTGCTCAAGGAAGCACAACGCCTGGGCTATGCCGAGGCCGACCCGACCTTCGACATCGAAGGGGTGGATGCTGCGCACAAGGTCACCATCATGTCGGCGATTGCCTTTGGCATTCCGGTGCAGTTCGACAAGGCGTATGTGGAAGGCATCACGGGTCTGACTGGGCAAGACATCCAGTATGCAGAGCAACTGGGCTACCGGATCAAGCTGTTGGGCATCACCAAGCGCAGCATCGACAAGCAGACTGGCACCGTGCGGGGCATCGAATTACGGGTCCATCCAAGCCTGGTGCCCGTGAAACGCCTGATTGCCAATGTCGAGGGCGCCATGAATGCGGTCATGGTGCAGGGCGACGCGGTCGGCACCACGCTGTATTACGGCAAGGGTGCCGGCAGCGAACCTACAGCGAGCGCGGTGATTGCGGACCTGGTGGATATCACGCGGCTGCATACGGCGGATGCGGCCCACCGGGTGCCGCACCTGGCCTTCCAGCCCGACGCCATGAGTGACCTTCCGGTGCTGCCGATGAGCGAGATCATCACCGCGTATTACCTGCGCCTGCGCGTGGCAGACCAGGCGGGCGTGCTGGCGCGCGTCACCGGCATTCTGGCCGATGCAGGCATCAGCATCGATGCCATGCTGCAGCGTGAGGCGGACACCGTTGTGGCCACTGTGGTAGCGCCTGGCGATGCACAGGTGGCCCAAACCGACCTCGTCATCCTGACGCATGACACCCGGGAAGGCACGATGGACGACGCCCTGGCGCGCATGCAGGCCTTGCCCAGTGTGTTGCAACGGATCACCCGCATACGCAAGGAAGAGCTGGCCTGATGGAGTACGTGTCGACGCGCGGCCATGCCACGCAGCAACGGTTTTGCGACATCCTGCTCGAAGGCCTTGCGCCGGACGGGGGGCTTTACGTGCCGCAGACCTATCCAAAGGTGGACGACGCCACACTGACGCGGTGGCGCAACCTGACCTATGCCGAGCTGGCGTTCGACGTGTTGTCCTTGTATGTGGACGATATTCCGGCGCAGGATCTGCGCTCCATTTGCGCGAAGACCTACACCACGGAAACCTTCGGCACCCGCGAGATTGTTCCGCTGCGCGAGCTTGTCATGCCGGGTCAAACCGATGGCCGTCACGCTGCGCCGTTCTACCTGGAGGCTTTGTCGAACGGTCCGACGCTGGCCTTCAAGGACATGGCCATGCAACTGCTCGGCAACCTGTTCGAGTACGAACTGTCGCGCCGTGGCGAAACCCTGAACATCCTTGGGGCGACGAGTGGGGACACCGGCAGCGCCGCCGAATACGCGATGCGCGGCAAGAACGGCGTCTCCGTCTTCATGACCAGCCCGTATGGACGCATGAGCCCGTTTCAGCAGGCCCAAATGTTCAGTCTGATGGACGCCAACATTCACAACATCGCGGTACGAGGCGTTTTTGACGATTGCCAGGACATCGTGAAGGCTGTCTCCAGCGACCTGGCCTTCAAACGCAGGTACCGCATCGGAACGGTCAATTCAATCAACTGGGCGCGCCTGGTGGCTCAGGTGGTGTACTACTTCGCAGGGTATTTCCAGGCGACCACTTCCAATGCCCAGAAGGTGCGGTTCACGGTGCCTTCGGGCAATTTCGGCAACGTCTGTGCCGGGCATGTGGCGCGCATGATGGGTCTGCCGATCGATATGCTGGTGGTGGCAACCAACGAAAACGACGTGCTCGACGAGTTCTTTCGCACGGGTGTCTACCGCGTGCGCAGCAGCGCCGACACCCTGGAGACGTCCAGTCCTTCGATGGATATTTCCAAGGCGTCGAATTTCGAGCGTTTCATTTTCGATCTGCTGGGGCGTGACGCGGCGATGGTCCGGGAGTTGTTCGACCACCAATTGCCTGAGCATGGTTTCTTCGACCTCAGCGGTCACCCCACGTTCCGGGATGCAGCGGGTGTGTTTGGCTTTGCCAGCGGGCGCAGCACCCATGCCGACCGCCTGGCGACCATCCGGGATACCGACGCCAGGTTCAGCGTGGTGATCGACACCCATACCGCCGATGGTGTCAAGGTGGCCCGGGAGCATCTCTCGGGCACGATGCCGATGATCGTGCTGGAAACGGCCTTGCCGATCAAATTTGCCGACACCATCGTCGAGGCCCTCGGGCGCCAGCCTGCGCGACCCGCCAGGTTCGAGGGAATCGAAGCGCAGCCGAAACGCCTGGTGGTATTGCCTGCGTCCGTCGATGCCATCAAGGCGATGATCGTGGCCAACTGTGATGCAAGCGCATAAGCCGGGCGTTGTTTCAGGAGCGTCCGCGTGAGTACCGCGCGCGGCGCTTTGCGCCCGCTTGACAACGCGTTGGCGGAGCTGCTGGCCCACGCCCGGGTAATGGGAGAGCCCGAGTGCATCTCCACGTTTGACGCCGACGGTCGCGTGCTGGCGCAGGATCTGGTTTCAGAGTTGCAAGTGCCACCCCAGGACAACAGTTCGATGGATGGTTACGCGGTGCGAACCGCCGACCTCGCGCACGCAGGGGGGCAATTGCGTGTGACGCAGCGTATATCGGCGGGTGGCGTGGGGGTCGAGCTGCACCCTGGTTGTGCTGCCCGCATCTTCACCGGCGCTCCGGTTCCCCCAGGTGCCGATGCCGTGGTCATGCAAGAAGACTGTGAAGTACAGACCGATCCTGCGGACCTGCGCGTCCTTGTCGTGCCGCGGATGGGGCAGTGGATCCGGCGTGCCGGCGAAGATGTGACGCTGGGAGCGAAGGTCCTGGAGCGGGGTCAGCGGCTGTCTCCGGCAGAGTTGGGGTTGGCTGCCAGCATTGGCACGGACACGCTGCTGGTGGCGCGCAAACCCCGGGTGGCGCTGTTCTCCACGGGGGACGAACTGGTGATGCCAGGGTCAGTGGCGGCGGCCGACATGCTGCCTGGCGCGATCTACAACTCCAACCGCTTTTTCCTGCGTGCGCTGCTGGTGCGACTGGGGTGTGTGGTGACCGATCTGGGTATCGTGCCCGACCAGCGCGCCGCGACCGTGGACGCCTTGCGGGCAGCTTCGCTGGCGCACGACCTGGTGCTGACCAGTGGCGGGGTGTCCGTCGGCGAGGAGGACCACATCAAGCCCGCGGTCATGGAGCTGGGACAACTCGATCTGTGGCAGATTGCCATCAAACCCGGGAAACCATTTGCGTACGGCCGCGTGGGCGACGCACATTTCATCGGCTTGCCCGGCAATCCGGTATCGAGCTTCGTCACGTTCTTGTTGCTGGTGCGCCCGTTTCTGCTTGCGCTGCTCGGAGCGCGTGATGCGACTCCTCCGGCATCCTTGATGCGGGCCGACTTCGCGTGGCCACGGGCCGATCACCGGCGCGAGTTCCTGCGGGTACGGCGCAACACGCAGGGTGGTCTGGATTTGTTCCAGAACCAGAGCTCGGGTGTTCTGACCTCGGCCGCATGGGGCGACGGACTGGTCGACAACCCACCGGAAAAAACGATTTCGCCGGGGGACAGCGTGCGTTTCATCGCGTTCTCCGACCTGCTGAACTGAGCCTGCCATGCAACTGACCATCCGTTATTTTGCATCCATCCGGGAGTCCGTCGGTGTCGGGAGCGAACGCTTTGAAACGATGGCGGCCAGCCTGGGTGACTTGCGGGATGAACTGGTCGCGCGCGGGCCGGCCTATGCCGACGTGCTGGCGCGTGGCCGTGCTGTTCGCATGGCCTTGAACCAGGTCATGTCCGACGAAGCGACTGCCTTGGTCGATGGTGCTGAGGTGGCTTTTTTCCCGCCGGTCACCGGCGGCTGATCCGACAGATCACTGCAGTGCGGAGCACACCGCGCGCGGGTCAGTTGCGTGTTGCGCGCTGGCGGTGGTGAGCGGTGCCCGCATGGGCGCAAATTTCGCTATCCCAAGGTAATCACTGGCTGCATCGTCGCAGCGTGATGCGCCCTGTCGCAGACCGGCCAGTGCCACAATGGCGGCATGACCATGCCACGTGTCTCCATCCAGACTGCCGACTTCGATGTGACCTTCGAGATCGCTGCTTTGCGGGCTCAGGATGCGCGGGTCGGTGCCGTCTGCAGCTTCATCGGAACTGTGCGTGACCGCAACGACGGTGCGAACGTTCGCTCGCTGGAACTGGAGCACTACCCTGGTATGACTGAGGCATCCATCGAGGCCATGATGGACGTGGCGCACCGGCGCTTTGGCGTATTCGCCTGCCGGGTGATCCATCGGGTTGGTTTGTTGCAGCCGCTGGACCAGATCGTGATGGTGGCAGTGACCTCTGCGCATCGCGGCGAAAGTTTCCAGGCCTGTGAATTCCTGATGGACTATCTCAAGACACAGGCGCCGTTCTGGAAGAAAGAGCAGACACCGATCGGCGCGCGATGGGTGGATGCGAGGGTCGCCGACGACGCAGCACTTCAGCGTTGGGGCATTGCGGCCATCAATTCCGGCTGAACACCGGCCTTTGTCGCGCCGCGCTCGACCCGCCAGTTCCGCTTTGGTCACCTATGGCTGGTCGGCCTGTGGTGCTGCCACGGGCAACAACTGGAGAGACCGCGCG
>JAYVRP010001006.1:0-3250 GCA_043776215.1 Rhodoferax sp.
TGCGTGATCGGTTTTGGTGGTGGCGCCGCGCTCGATGTGGCCAAGATCGTCGGCCTGGCCGCCACCCACGAGGGCGACATCCTGGAGTACGTGTGGGACCACCCCTCGGTGCGGCCGATCACGCATGCACTGCCCTACTTTGTGGCCCTGCCGACCACCTCGGGCACAGGTTCGGAGGTCGGTCGCTCCAGTGTGGTGAGCGAGAACGACACCCACCTCAAGCGCGTGGTGTTCAGCCCGAAGATCCTTGCCAGGACGGTGTTCGCCGACCCCGAGCTCACCTTCGGCCTGCCGGCGCATGTGACGGCCGCCACCGGGATGGACGCGCTCACGCACAACATCGAGAGTTACCTGTCGCCGGCTTACCACCCGCTGTGTGACGGCATTGCGCTGGAGGGCACACGCATTGCCGCCGCCGCCCTGTTGACGGCTGTGAAAGAGCCCATGAATCTGCAGGCCCGCTCCGACATGATGATGGCATCGATGATGGGCGCCATCGCCTTCCAGAAAGACCTGGGCGCCGTGCACTCCTGCGCCCATGCGCTGGGCGCCGTGTGTGACCTGCACCATGGCCTGGCCAACGCCCTGATGATCGATACCGTGATGGACTGGAACTACAGCGCGGCGCCCAAAAAGTTCGACGAACTGGCGCATGTGTGCGGCGTGGCCGGCGGTGGCAAAGCCTTCGTGGGCTGGTTGCGCGCGCTCAAGGCCAGTGTCGGTATCACCGGCGGTCTGGCCGCCCACGGCGTGAAGCCCGAGCACCTGCCCCGCCTGGTGCAGATCGCCACCGCCGACATGTGCCACCAGACCAACCCACGCCCCTGCACGGCGGCCGATTTCGAGGCCCTGTTCCAGGCGGCGATGTAGCCATGGAGACCCCAATGCAAGATCGCCTGAAGATTGGCGTCAGTGCCTGTTACCTGTATCCCGATCCTGCCCGCGCTGCGTTCGCAAAAAAGACGCTCAACTACCTCGAGCAGTCGGTGCCGCATTGGGTGATGTCCGGTGGCGCCTTGCCCGTGATGATCCCGCCCACCACGGGCGACACGGCGCGCGGCGATGTCACGCTGGACGACTACGCCGCGTGGCTGGACGGGCTGGTGCTGCATGGCGGGTCGGACGTTTGGCCCGGCAGTTATGGCGAGCAAGCCATCGACCCGCGCTGGCAGGGCGACAGGGTGCGCGACGAATATGAAGCGGCATTGGTCAAGGCGTTCATGGCTGCGGGCAAACCGGTGTTCGGCATCTGCCGTGGCCTGCAGTTGATCAATGCCACGTTTGGCGGCACCCTGGTGCAAGATATCGCCACACAACGCCCGGATGCGCTGGAACACCGCCACGCCGAGCGTTACGACCAGAACTTCCACACGCTGGAACTGGTGCCGGGGTCCCGGCTCGACACCTTGCTGGCGGGTAGCAAAAGCAACAAGATCAACAGCGTGCACCACCAGTGCATCAAGGACCTCGCGCCGGGCTTCGTGGTCGAAGCGCGTTGCCCCCACGATGGGACCATCGAGGCGATCCGCCACACCGGCAACGCCTGGATCGCCGCGGTGCAATGGCACCCGGAGTTCCATGGCCCCGAGCATGGCACGCTGGACGACCTGCCGGTGCTGGACGATTTTCTTGCGGCGGCCCGAAGCGCCAGAGCCCACGCTGTGACACGCTCATGAACACACTCACCATCCACAACCCCGCCACCGGCGCACGCATCACCGAAGTGCCAGCCGATGATGCTGCCTCGGTGGCCTTCAAGGCTGCTGCGGCGCGCGCAGCCCAGCCGGCCTGGGCCGCCCTGCCTGTGGCACAACGCGCAGGCTGCATCGCGCGCTTTCGGGCGGCGGTGGTGGCCGAGCTCGACGCACTCGCCGCCATCATGACGGCCGAGACCGGCAAACCGATCAAGATGTCGCGCAACGAGCTCAACGGCTTTTTGGGTCGCGTCGACTTTTTCCTGAAGGAGTTCGCATCGGCGATCGGCACGCAGACCGTGTTCGACGAAGGCGGCATGACGGAGCGGATCGAACACGTGCCGCTGGGTGCGGTGGCCAATATCTCGGCCTGGAACTACCCCTGGTTCGTGGGTGGCAATGTATTTGTTCCGGCGCTGCTGACCGGCAATGCCGTTCTGTACAAGCCGTCCGAGTACGCGACGCTCACCGGTCAGGCGATCACGCGGCTGTTGCATGCGGCTGGCGTGCCCGCGGATGCGTTTGTTCTGGTCGTGGGTGGCGGGGACGTCGGCGCCGCCTTGCAGGCGCAAGCCATCGATGGGTTGTTTTTCACCGGCTCTCATGCCACCGGCGCCAGGATCGCGCAGGCCCTGGGCCCGCGCATGGTCAAGCTTCAACTCGAACTCGGCGGCAAGGACCCGACTTACGTATGTGATGACGCCGACCCCAAGGCTGCTGCGGAGTCGCTGGCCGACGGCGCCATGTACAACACCGGGCAAAGTTGCTGTTCGGTCGAGCGGATCTATGTGCACGAGAAGACTCACGACGCCTTTGTGGCTGCTTTCGTCGAGACGGTGCGCGGCTTCAAGGTCGGCGACCCGGCCTCAGAAGACACCTACATCGGCGCCATCACGCGTGCGCCGCAACTCGATGTGCTGGCCGCGCAGGTGGCCGATGCCCTGGCCAAAGGCGCGAAGCTGCTGTGTGGTGGCACGCGTTTGCCGGGGCCAGGCAACTGGTTTGCACCCACCGTTTTCAGCAACGTGAACCACGGCATGGAGTTGATGCGCGAAGAGAGCTTCGGCCCCATCATCGGCATCCAGAAGGTGTCTGGCGATGGCGAGGCGGTGAAGTGCATGAACGACACCCGCTATGGCCTGACCGCCGGTGTCTACACACCCGACGAAGGCCGCGCCCGCGCCCTGCTGGCGCAGGTGCGCGCGGGCAGTGTGTACTGGAATTGCTGCGACCGCGTGAGCCCGCGCCTGCCCTGGAGCGGTTACGGTGACTCGGGCGTGGGCCTGACCTTGTCCACCTACGGCATCCAGACCTTCACGCGGCCCAAGGCCTGGCATTTGCGCAAGGTATGACGCCGCCAGATCGGCCCGGCCTGGCCCTGTTCGACCTCGACCACACGCTGCTGTCGGGTGACAGCGATGTGTTGTGGTGCGACTTCCTGATCGCGCAAGGTGTGCTCAAGGCGGAAGAATTTGCCACCCGCAGCGCGGACATCGAGGCGCGCTACCGGACCGGCAACGTGGACGCGCAGGAGTTCGCGAACTTTTATGTCTCGA
>JAYVRP010001007.1:0-3249 GCA_043776215.1 Rhodoferax sp.
ACACGCCCGCTGCGCCGTCGGGCTTGCGCAGCACGCTGAAGATGGTGCCGATGCTCACGTTCACATCGACGTTGCTGGAGCCGTCGAGCGGGTCGAACAGCAGCAGGTACTCGCCTTGCGGGTACCGGTTGGGCACGACGTAGATGCCCTCCATTTCCTCGCTGGCCATGGCGGCCAGGTGACCGCCCCACTCGTTGGCTTCGATCAGAACCTCGTTGGCGATGATGTCGAGCTTTTTCTGGATCTCGCCCTGCACGTTTTCACTGTGCGCCGCGCCCAGTACGCCGCCCAGCGCGCCTTTGTTGACGGCCTGGCTGATGCTTTTGCAGGCCCTTGCCACCACCTCGAGCAGCAAGCGCAGGTCGGAGGGAATCGAGGCGTGGATGCGTTGCTGTTCGACGAGGTAGCGGGTCAGGGAAATGGAGGATGCCATGGCCTGTGGTTCCTAGACGGAGAGGGCGCGCGTCACCACTTCGCGCACATCATTGCTCAAGTCGGTTCGGGCGGCGACGCGGGCAATTGCCTCGCGGGCGGCACCGCGGTAGGGCTCGGCCAGCCTGCTCCAGCGGTCCAGGGCGCGGGCCAGACGGGCAGCCACCTGCGGATTGAATGCGTCGAGCTCCAGCACACGTTCGCTCCAGAACACATAACCGGCGGCATCCGGGCGATGGAAGGCGCCCGGGTTGCCGCCGCAGTAACTGAAGATCACGCTGCGGGCGCGGTTCGGGTTGCGGATGTTGAAGTCCGGGTGGCCCATCAGTTGCCGCACCACAGGCAGGATCTGGCCGGCCCGGTCGGATGCACCGGCTTGCAGCGCGAACCACTTGTCCAGCACCAGGGCATCGTCCTTGAACATGGCGTGAAACTGCGCCAGGGCCCGGGCCGCAAGTTCGTGGCCACAGGTCACCAGCGCGGCGAGGGCGTTGAAGCGGTCGGTCATGTTGCTGGCGGTCTTGAAGCGCTGGTAGGCTTTGCCCGGCCAGATGTCGCTTCCCGCTGCCGCACTGTCTTGCACGGCTGCGCGACACAACATGGCCAGTGCCAAGCCACTGAGGGCCCGCCGGCCGGTGGACACCGGGTCGGCCCGGTAGGAGCCGGTATCCTGGTGTGCCTGGAAGGTCCACTCCCAGTCGTCGCGCAACGCGCAGGCGAGCTGCAGGCGCATGCCGTCGCGAACCGCGTGTATGACCTGCGGGTCGACCACGGCGAGTTGCTCGGCGATGTAGGTCTCGGAGGGCAGTGTCAGCACCAGTTCCTTGAAGGCTGCATCGAGTTTGTCGTGGCGCAGGATGCCGCGCATCGCATCCAGGTAGGCGGTGTTCAGGGCTGTTGCCGTGGTGCCGCTGTCAATCGCCTGCAAGGCGGCTCGCATGGCCAGCCGCTGGCCGGCTTCCCAACGGTTGAAGGGGTCGCTGTCGTTGGCCAGCAGGTGCAGGAGCTGAGCATCGCTGTAGTCGATCTCGAGCACCACCGGTGCGCTGAACGCCCGCAGCAGCGAGGGCACCGGCTCGGCATCCACGTTGACGAAGGTGAGTGTCTCGCCTGCCTGGCTGATCACAAAGGTGCGCGAAGTCGCACCCGGCAGGTTTTCGTCGGACAACTGCAGCGGCAGGTCGCGCCCATCCGGGCCCACCAGACCGACGGTGAGCGGGATGACGAAGGGCTCCTTGTGGTCCTGCCCGGGTGTGGCGGCGCAGGTCTGCGTCAATGCCAGGGTATAGGTGCGTGCCTGTGCGTCGAAACTTCCGCTGGCATGCAGGTGTGGCGTACCGGCCTGGCCGTACCAGTGCTTGAACTGCGGCAGCAACTGCACCAGGTCGGAACCCGGGTTGGCGTCGGCCTGTGCCTGTGCGAAGTCGTCGCAGGTCACGGCATGGCCATCGTGGCGCTCGAAATACAGCTTCATGCCGCGCGCAAAACCGTCGCGGCCCACCAGGGTCTGCATCATGCGAACCACCTCGGCACCTTTTTCGTAAATGGTGACGGTGTAGAAGTTGTTGATCTCCACATAGCTGTCGGGCCGCACGGGGTGCGCCATCGGGCCGGCATCTTCGGGGAATTGCACGGTGCGCAGGACCCGCACATCCTCGATGCGTTTGACCGCGCGCGCCGACGCTTCATGGCACAGATCCTGCGAAAACTCCTGGTCACGGAATACGGTGAGGCCTTCTTTCAGGCTCAGCTGGAACCAGTCGCGGCAGGTGACGCGGTTGCCGGTCCAGTTGTGGAAGTACTCGTGGCCTACCACCGACTCGATATTGGAGAAGTCGGTATCGGTCGCCGTGGCCTGGCTGGCCAGCACGTACTTGGTGTTGAAGATGCTGAGGCCCTTGTTTTCCATGGCGCCCATGTTGAAGTCGCTGGTGGCCACGACCATGAACCGCTCCAGGTCCAGCGACAACCCGAAGCGCGCTTCGTCCCAGGCAATGGACGCCATCAGCGACCGCATGGCGTGTTTGGTCTTGTCCATGTCGCCGGGGCGCACGTAGATTTCCAGCAGGTGGTCCCGGCCCGCGCGCGAGGTGATGCGTTGCTGGCGGCAGACCAGTTGCCCGGCCACCAGGGCAAACAGGTAACACGGCTTGCGGTGCGGATCGACCCAGCGTGCAAAGTGGCGGCCCTGGTTGCCGTCACCCGACAGCTTGCCTTGCTCCACCAGGTTGCCATTCGACAGCAGCACCGGATAACGCGCCTTGTCGGCGCGCATCGTCACGCTGTAATTGGCCATCACATCGGGCCGGTCCAGGAAATACGTGATGCGCCGGAAACCTTCGGCTTCGCATTGCGTGAAGAAGGAGTCGTTGCTGACGTACAGGCCCATCAGCTTGGTGTTTTTGGCGGGAACGCAGGTGGTGAAAATTTCCAGGTCGAAGGCGCCGTCTTCCGCGGAGGGGAGGTTTTCCAGCACCAGCTTGCCATCCTCGATCTTGAACGAGGTGCCACCGCCGTTCACCAGCACACGCGCCAGGTTCAGTTCGTCGCCGTCCAGTCGCAGCGGTTGTGCGGGCACGTCCGGGTTGCGGCGCACACGCATCTTGTTGAGTACGCGGGTTTTGGCCGGGTCGAGGTCGAAAGTCAGGTCGACCGTATCGATCCAGAAAGCAGGTGCCTGGTAGTCCAGCCGCTGCACGCTGACTGCCTGCCCTTGTCCGTCACGGTTGTATCGCATGGAGGTTCCCCAAAAAATTGGATTCGATCAGTTCGTGGTAATTTTTGACGCTGGCCACCACGTGGGGGCCTGCCAGTTGG